>CAJOOU010000001.1 GCA_905236735.1 uncultured Eubacterium sp.
CGTATATTATGTTACTGATGAACTTGCCCAGGGTCAGTATATAAGGATGTTTAAAGAAAACAATATGAATGCAGTTATGCTTACTCATCCTATTGATCAGTCGTTTATATCTCAGCTTGAGGCGAGAAATGAGCATTATAAGTTTATGAGAATAGATTCCGATATCACAGATGCTCTAAAGGAAGAGGTATCGGAAGATGAGCTTAAAGGTGAACTTGAAAAGCTTACTGAGGTATTTAGGAAGGCTCTCGGTAAAGAAGAACTTAAGGTCGAAGTAGAAAAGCTTAAAGATGAGAATGTGGCGGCTGTCATTACATTATCGGAAGAGTCGAGAAGAATGGCAGATATGATGAAGATGTACTCTATGGGAGGAGCCATGCCGGGTATGGACGGATTTGGCCGTGATGAGACACTTACCCTCAATGTAAACAATGCTCTTGTAAAATACATTTTTGAGAATCCTGATTCTGAAAATGGCGGTATATTCTGCAAACAGCTTTATGACCTTGCAAGGCTTTCGAATGCGCCGCTTTCTCCGGAGGAGATGGCAGAGTTCGTAAAACGAAGCAATGAGGTTATGATGCTGCTCACAAAATAAAATTAGAGGGATTATTTTCTTGTAAAAACTATAAGAGTATCATCGGCGCTTAAAAAGCACTTGACTTTTAAAGGAAAAATCTGTTACAATGCGAATTGTACCTGATATGAATTGACCCTGATAACTTAAGAATGAACTTACAAAGACATAAAACATCGCCGTAGCCACTTGTCTGATAGCGAGGCATTGTTTTATGTCTTTTTTCTTTTTTTTGCACACAAAAGCAAAAAATAGTTATACAATTCAGAAAAAAAGGTGTATAATTAGTGAAACCCATCTTAAAGGTGGGGACAATGAAAGGAAGTGACTTACTACGGACGGATTTGCAGAGAAAATCATGGAGGAACTTGATTGTGCCACCGTGTTTACGATTCCCATATTCGGTGGGATCGAAATAGCGGAGTCGGTAGTGGTGACATGGATAATCATGGCGGTGCTCATCGCAATTGCCATTCCCTTGGGAAGAAATCTGTCGGTGGATAATCCGAGCAAAAAACAGCTTGTGCTTGAGGTATGTTTTGACTGGCTTGAGAATTTCTTCAAGGGTCTTCTGGGAGAAGAAGGAGTCAGATACATTCCATATCTTATGACAATAATTATCTATATAGGCTTTGCCAATATCATTGGTATTTTTGGAATGAAGTCACCTACCAAGGATTTGAATGTTACGGTGGCGCTGGCAGTTATGAGCATAGTTTTGGTGCAGTATGCCGGAATCAGGGCAAAGGGTACAAAGGGATGGATTAAAAGCTTTGCTGAGCCCATACCGATAATAGCGCCGATCAATGTGCTTGAACTTGTGATTAAGCCGTTGTCATTGTGCATGCGACTTTTTGGAAATGTGCTTGGAGCATTTGTGGTAATGGAACTTATCAAGTATCTGTTGCCTGTGCTTTTGCCCATACCGTTCAGCCTGTATTTTGATTTCTTTGATGGATTTATACAGGCCTATGTATTTGTATTTTTAACATCTCTTTACATTAAAGAGGCAATAGAATAATTTTTTTTTAAAACAGGAGGAAACACATATGTCAACATTAACAGCAATCGGAGCAGCAATCGCAGTATTTACCGGTATCGGAGCAGGAATCGGTATAGGTATCGCCACAGCCAAGGCAGCAGATGCGGTAGCGCGTCAGCCGGAGGCGGATTCAAAGATCACAAAGGTTCTTCTTTTGGGATGTGCTCTTGCCGAAGCAACAGCTATTTATGGATTTGTTATCGGACTTTTGGTAATTATTCTTCTCGGAAACTAAGGCTTAAAGAAAGGTGGCGGGTAAAATGCTCAGACTCGATATAAACCTTGTGCTTACAATTATCAATCTTTTGGTCTTATATGTGCTTCTCAGAAAATTCCTTATCAATCCGGTAAGGAATGTCATGCAAAAGCGAAAGGAGCTCATTGAGAATTCTTTAAGTGATGCAAAGAATACAAAAGATGAGGCCATGGAATTAAAAAAAGAATATGAAGAGCAGATGGCTAAAGCAGCAGAAGAGGCTGCAGGAATAATTGCGGCGTCTCACGAAAAGGCTAATGCGGAGTACACAAAACGCATGGCTCAGGCGGGTGATGATGTGGCAAGGATGAAGAAAGAGGCAGAGGAAGCTATGCGCATAGAGGCTGACAATGCCAAGAAACAGATGCAGCAGGAGATAGCTTCTTTGGCAATTGCTGCAGCTGTGAAAGTAATAGGTGAGTCAAACACCCAGGTGCAGAACAAAGCCCTTTATGATTCATTTTTGCAAGAAGCAGGTGATGTATAATGAAGAAAATGCCCATGAAATATGCGGAAGCATTTTATGAGCTCGGCATCAGTCATGAAAAACTGAAGTACATGGCGGATATTATTACCGGAGATGCTGAGCTTTCACGGGTAATGGTTTCACCTGTGATATCCGCAAGAAAAAAAGAGAATATTATCCGCAAAATTGCGGAAAAAGAGGGCGCAGGTGAAAACCTTAAAAACGCTCTGATGTATCTGTGCCAAAAGCGGGATATCGGAAGCATAGATGAAATCTGTGAGGCGCTTGAAGAGTATTCTCTTAAAATGAACGATGTTGTAAGTGCTGTGCTTTATTGTGTAACGGAGCCGGATGAAAATCAGACGGAAGGTATAAAAAAATGGCTCATGAAGAGATTTGATAAAAAAGCTGCATTAATCAGGGTGGTAAAAAAACCATCTCTTCTCGGCGGATTTATCATTGAAGCGGAAGGAGTCAGATTTGACCGCAGCGCTTTGTCACAGCTTGAAAGTATAAAGGAAAATATTAAGGTGCGGTCATAGGAGGTAGATATATGGGCCAGATAAGCTCAAATGAAATAATTTCCATTATAAAAAGTGAAATTGAAGATTTTGAAATAGATAAGTCCGCAAAGGAGACAGGCAGTGTTATCTGGGTCGGAGACGGTATAGCAACGGTTTACGGACTTGATGATGCAATGTACGGCGAGATAGTCGTATTTGAAAACGGAGTCCGCGCAATGGTGCAGGATATCAGGGAAAATGAAATCGGATGTATCCTTTTCGGCAAAGACACCGGCATAAAAGAAGGTACTGTGGTTACCAGAACAAAGAAAAGAGCCGGCATCCCGGTCGGAGAGGAGTTTCTGGGCAGGGTTATAGACGCCCTGGGCTCACCGATAGACGGCAAGGGCGAGATTAAGTCGGCGGATTACAGACCGGTGGAAGAGCCTGCTCCGGGTATTGTAGACAGAAAGTCGGTAGATGTGCCTCTTGAGACGGGAATACTTGCAATCGACTCAATGTTCCCCATAGGCAGAGGCCAGAGAGAACTTATTATAGGAGATCGTCAGACCGGAAAGACATCCATTGCACTCGATACGATTATCAATCAGAAGGGTAAGGATGTTATATGTATATATGTAGCTATAGGACAGAAGGCTTCGAGCGTTGCGCACATTGTTTCGACGCTCAAAAAAAACGATGCTCTTGATTATACAATAGTTGTTACTTCCACAGCATCCGATCCGGCGCCTTTGCAGTACATAGCCCCGTACTCCGGTACGGCTCTCGGCGAGTATTTTATGTATAAGGGCAAGGATGTCCTTATAGTTTATGATGACCTTTCAAAACATGCGGTTGCCTACAGGGCGATATCGCTGCTTTTGGAGCGCTCACCGGGACGAGAGGCTTATCCGGGAGATGTATTCTATCTCCATTCAAGGCTGCTTGAACGCTCTGCAAGAATAACAGAACAGGCCGGAGGAGGCTCGATTACGGCTCTTCCGATTATAGAGACTCAGGATGGAGATGTGTCGGCGTACATACCGACAAATGTTATTTCCATTACAGACGGTCAGATTTTCCTGGAGTCAAACCTTTTCTTTGCCGGACAGCGCCCTGCGGTAAATGTAGGTCTTTCGGTATCCAGAGTAGGTGGCGCGGCTCAGACAAAGGCTATGAAAAAGGCTGCCGGAAGCATCCGTATTGACCTGGCGCAGTATCGTGAGATGGAGGTGTTTACACAGTTTGCATCCGACCTTGATGAGGGCACAAAGGCAAGCCTTAAATACGGACGAAGCCTTATGGAACTTTTGAAACAGCCTCTCTCAAAGCCAATGTCGCTTGCACAGCAGGTAATAACACTTGTGTGTGCTACACACAAGGTATTTGCGGAAGTTGAGGATGTAAAGAAATATCAGGGCGAGCTTTTGGAGTATTTTGAAGACAAATACGGCGACATTATAAGCCGTATCAATAATGAGAAAATACTTGATGATGACCTGAAACGCCGCATTGAAGATGTTGCGGACGAGTTTGCGGGTAAATCATAAAAAGGCAGGAGTGAGAGGCAAAATATGGCTAGTGCAAAAGAAATAAAAAACAGAATAAGCTCCATCGAAGATACAAGAAAGATCACAAGTGCGATGTATATGATTTCTTCCACGAAGCTAAGGAGAGCAAAGGAAAGGCTCTCAAAGGCCGAGCCTTTTTTCTATGCGCTTAAGCCGGCCATAGCCAGAGTGCTAAGGCATATGAGGCCGGAGGCCTTAAATAACAGGTACATGGACGACTATGAGCCCTTGCCGGGAGAAACAATAAGGCATAGAAGAGCCTATCTTGTGGTTACTGCGGACAAGGGACTTGCCGGAGCATATAATCACAATGTGCTTAAACTGGCAGAAAGTGAGATTGCCAAAGAAGGCGAAACCTATCTGTATGTTGTAGGCGAAGTGGGAAGACAGTATTTTGAAGCAAAGGGCATAGAGATAGATATGCAGTTCCAGTATACTGCCCAGGATCCGTCGCTTAGTCGTGCGAGACGAATCACACAGATACTTCTGGATATGTATAATGACGGACAGTTCGACGAGATTAATATGATATTTACATATATGGATACGGCATCGCCACAAGAGGCGGTTATGGAAAAACTGCTTCCCCTGCATAAGGCCGAGTTTTTGCCGGTCGGAAATGTGGATGATATATATCAGGAAGAGTTTTTCATGCATCCGAATGAGGAAGCTGTAATAAACAATCTTGTGCCTAACTATATGGTCGGATTCATTTATTGTGCGCTCACCGAATCATATATGTGTGAGCAAAGCAGCCGGATGACGGCGATGAAGGCGGCTACAGACAGTGCGGATGATATGCTTAAGGAGTTAAACAAGACATACAATCATTTAAGACAGGCTTCTATCACACAGGAGATTACGGAAGTTATTGGCGGTGCGAAGGCACTTAAGTCCGGTAAATAAAAAGGAGAACGATATGGAAACAGGGAAAATTGTCCAGATTATGGGACCGGTAGTGGATGTTTGCTTTGAAGAAGGGCATCTGCCTTCCATAAAAGACGCCCTTAAAGTGGACTTGGACGGAAAAAGCCTTACAATGGAAGTAATGCAGCATACGGGAAACGGTGTTGTAAGGTGTATAATGCTTGCTGCAAGCGACGGACTCCATAAAGGCATGGAGGTTACGGCTACCGGAAGCGGTATTATGGTGCCGGTCGGAGAGAAAACACTCGGAAGACTTTTTAATGTGCTTGGAGAACCGGTAGACGGGGGAGAGGCAATAGATGATGCTCCGAAATGGTGTATTCACAGAGACCCGCCTACCTTCGAAGAGCAGAGTCCGGTAGTTGAGATGCTGCAAACGGGCATAAAGGTTATTGACCTTCTGGCTCCTTATTCAAAGGGAGGAAAGGTAGGACTTTTCGGAGGCGCAGGTGTAGGAAAGACCGTGCTTATACAGGAACTTATACAGAATGTATCAAATGACGGCGGATACTCCATCTTTACCGGAGTCGGAGAAAGATCGAGAGAGGGTAATGACCTTTGGACGGAGATGGCCGAGTCGGGGGTACTTAAAAATACAGCCCTTGTATTCGGACAGATGAACGAGCCGCCCGGAGCCAGAATGAGGGTGGCCCAGACCGGTCTTACGATGGCAGAATATTTCAGGGATGAGATGCATCAGAATGTGCTTCTTTTCATTGATAATATTTTCAGATATGTACAGGCGGGCTCAGAGGTTTCGGCGCTTTTGGGCAGAATGCCTTCGGCGGTCGGCTATCAGCCTACGCTTTCAACCGAGGTGGGCGAGCTTCAGGAAAGAATTGCTTCGACAAAGAAGGGCTCGGTTACATC
>CAJOOU010000002.1 GCA_905236735.1 uncultured Eubacterium sp.
AAATCAATCGTGTTATACATTTCTTCAAAAGCTTTTACGGCAGCGTCCTTTGTTACATCGGAATAATTAACCACAAAGCAGTGCTCATATCTCTCCTGCCGTCTGGACGAATATGCCGATACAGGCAATATCCTTATTCCTTTTTCATAAAGAGCCTCTGAATACTTTTCATCATCAATTCCGGCATTAATACGCAGAATAAAATGCAGTCCCGCATCATCTCCTTCCACCTCCGATATCCGTGACAGTATAGACGAGCCGAGCACTTCTCTTATCTCCTTTTTCTTTTTCCTGTAACTGTTTTTCATACGGTTTAGGTGTCTGCCGTAATATCCTTCCCCTATAAACTCTGCAAGAGCAAGCTGTTCCATGCCCGATACCGTGCTTGAGAAAAATGAAAGTTTCTGCCTGCATCTTTCCATAAGCTTATCCGGCAGCACCATATAAGCGACCCTGACAGACGGGGAAAGGGTTCTGGAAAAAGTATTCATATATATTACCCTCTCTTTGTCAAGTTCCTTCATTGTCGGTATGGGTTTCCCGTAGAAACGGAACTCGCTGTCGTAATCGTCCTCGATTATATAACTGCCGTTTTCTTTAGCCCATCTTATTATGCCGTGCCGCCTGTCTGCCGGCATTACCGTACCTGTCGGAAACTGGTGCGAAGGAGAAAGATGTACCGCTCTTGCCCTGCTCTCACTTAGTCTTTCCAGAGACATCCCCTTATCGTCCACCGGTATATGCAGCACCTTCATTCCGTCTGCCTCATATACCCTGCTCACCTTAAGATGTCCCGGATCCTCCACGGCAATCATACCGCTTCTGCCTATCAGCCTTACTATCATCCCGTAGAGGTATTCCGTACCGGCTCCGACGATAATATTGTCGTATTTTACGCTAAGTCCTCTAAACTCTTTCAGATGATTTGCTATGTTCTCTCTGAGACTGAGCGTCCCCTGAAACGGAGGACTTTCCAGAAAACTTCCCTCCCTGTCCATAAGTGTTTTTCTCATAAGTCTCGCCCATATGGTATAGGGGAAATTATCGTAAAGTATTTTCCCCGATGCAAAATCCGCAGTAAAGCTTTTGGTTTCCTCTTTTTGCGGTTTTTCTGACCTTGTCTCTTCTTTGGGCGATGCGCTCACAGCATCAATCTTTGCGACAAAATATCCCCGTTTTTCCTCTGCACTTACATATCCTTCGGTAATCAGCTGCTCGTAAGTGTTTTGTACCGTAATAACGCTCACTCCCAGATTAGCCGAGAGCGTGCGTTTTGATGGGAGTTTTTCCCCGGCACACAGCCGCCCCGAAAGTATATCCGCCCTTATCATCCTGTATAGGTATTCGTACATAGGGGTCTTTCCCCTCTTTGACATATCATAGGTAAGCATTTTATTGCCTTTCATTCTGGTATTATCATTTTCTCTCTAAATGGTTATATCTATATTACCACATATTCTGTATAATTTTTATAAAAATTTAAGACAAAGATGTGAGGTACACTATGAAAAGAATAATGACAATCCAGGATATAAGCTGTATCGGAAAATGCTCACTTACCGTGGCTCTTCCGATTATTTCCGCCATGGGCATCGAAACAGCAATAGTTCCCACAGCGGTATTATCAACACATACAATGTTTTCGGGATTTACATTTCATGATTTGACAGACGAAATGGAGCCTATCAAATCCCACTGGGAAAGGGAAGGGTTTGATTTTGAAGCCATCTATACCGGATACCTTGGCTCAGAGCGCCAGATAGACATAGTTTCCGATTACTTTGACACTTTTAAAGGAGAAAACACCAAAATAATAATGGACCCGGCCATGGCCGATAACGGCAAGCTCTATGTAGGATTTGATGAGTTTTTTGCAAAAAAAATGGGGCGTCTGTGCGGCAAGGCCGATATCATCCTTCCCAATATATCGGAGACGTGTCTTATGCTCGGCGAGAAATATCCCGGCGAAGATGCAGATGAAAAAACAATAGAAGACCTTCTGATAAAGCTTTCCGGTCTCGGTGCCCCCATAAGTGTAATTACAGGTACCACCTTTAGTGACGGGCGCTTTGGATTTACCGGATATGATTCGGTCGAAAACAAATTTTTCCGCTACGGCACCGAAAAGGTTCCTCACAAATCCCACGGCACCGGAGATATATTTGCAAGTGCATTTACCGGAGCCTACGCAAACGGGCTTCCTACAATAGACTCCCTTATGATTGCAGCCGACTATACCTGTGCATGCATAAAAAACACCTATAACGACCCCGAAAAAGTCGACTACGCAGTTAACTTCGAACTTGAGATACCTTATCTTTTGAAATTAATGGGCAAATAAACCGTAAAAAGCCGCTACTCTAATGTAGCGGCTTTCTCTATAAGATAATATTTTTCATAACTTTATTTAAACCTTTAACTCTCCCTTTGGTTTAAATATTTTTGTTACACAGATTTTACAATACAAAAGACAACAAATGTATAACAAAGTATTCTTTATTCGATATCATTAATTGCGCTTATATACAATAGGAATTTCGGAGAAATTTCCTATATCATAAAAAAGAATGCCGCTTACGGCATTCTCATTAACTGTTTCTGATTCTGACAACAACACCTTTTCTCTGGCCGGCTATATGTATCTGTATAGCCTCTTCCACCATATCATGATCCCTTTCCACAAGACCTTTGTATATATGTCTGTGTTCCTCCATGAGTCTCGGATAGTTCGCCGAATCCTTTATATATTCAAATCTGTATCTGAACATCTGCTCTCTTATGGTAGTGATAATAATTATCAGTTTGGAATTATTTGTCGAATTGTAGATTTCGTCATGAAATCTTTCATCTGCTTCGGCTATTTCCTTAAGATCTCCCTTATTTACCGCTCTTTCAAATGCCAGCATTGCCTGATGAATCTTTTTCTGATTTTCATCTGTCATATGGTCGCACGCCATTCTGACAGCAAGGGCATCAAGTGCCAGTCTGATCTGAAGCACATCATCCATATCCTTTTCCGTCATCTTGGCTACTTCCGCTCCGCGTCTGGGATTAACTATTGCAAGTCCCTCATCCTCCAGCTTTCGTATAGCCTCTCTGACAGGTGTACGGCTTACTCCGAGCTTTTCGGCAAGATGCACCTCCATAAGTCTCTCTCCGGGTTCAAGCTCACCGCGCAAAATCTGGTCTCTTAAAGTGTGAAATACCACCTCTCTCAGCGGCAAAAAATTATTCTGCTGAAATTTTGTCTCTTCCATATCTACTCCATGTTATCCGGCCTGTTGTAGGTCCCGGTTAATATAATATCTTTCGCAAGCCGGCTTTCTTTCATACTCTCGTATGCCATATCCGCCTTTTCCCCGTCTTTAAATATTCCGAAAACCGTAGGACCCGAACCGCTCATCATAGCGCCTTCGGCACCGTTTTCCGTCATTACCTTCTTAATATCTTCTATAACAGGGTACCTGCCTATAGTCACGCTCTCAAGAACATTTCCCATATTCCGGCACACATCATAAGCATCGCCATTTTCAAGCGCCTTTATCTGGGCATCTATATCCGGATGAGTAACTCCGGCAAGCTCCAGATTGTCATATACCCATTTTGTGGAAACACCGATAGCCGGTTTGGCAAGAAGCACTTTAACACCGCTTAATCCTCTGACCGGCGTAAGAATTTCTCCTATTCCTTCCGAAAGCATACATCCTCCGCTGATGCAAAAAGGCACATCAGCACCCAGCTTTTTGCCAAGGTCTTTAAGCTTATTATCAGAAGCTCCAAGTCCAAGCAGGCTGTTTATACCTCTTAATACTGCGGCCGCATCCGAGCTTCCTCCCGCCATACCGGCTGCAACAGGTATGCGTTTATCAATCTTAATATGCAGTCCCGTCACAAGGTCATATTCATTCCTGACAAGCTCAGCCGCTCTGTATGCAAGGTTTGTTGGGTCATCCGGCACAGCCTCGTCCGAAGTTTCTATCGTAATACCACCTTCATTAAATCCGGTACTTATTTCAAGAGTGTCATACAAATCAACTGTCTGCATTATCATCTTTACTTCATGATATCCGTCATCTCTTCGCCCCAGTACATCAAGTCCAAGGTTTACCTTGGCATATGCCTTTTCAACAACCGCTTTCATTTTCTCTTCCTTTGTATGAAAATTAGTACAATCCGATTGTAATATTTTTTCACACAGATGTCAACTTTTGGATTATAATGACGATATAAGTGATAAGACAAACAATGCGTTTGTCTACGGCAATATTGATGCATCTACAAGGATGTAGTTTCAAAGCTAAAGGAGGGCGAAACATGAGCATTAATATTTCAGGTGTTACTTCAAACTATTCGTATCAGACAGACTACTCTGCCGCCTCTAAAAAAGCTGATAGCGTTAGTACATCATCTTCTGATGTTGCCGCCGTATATGAAAAGAGTTCAGATACGGTAGACGGCACCTATAAGGAGAAAAACGCAGCTTTAATAGAGCAGCTCAAGGCAGACAATCAGGCAAGGGTTGATTCCCTTGTAAATATGGTGCAGAGCGCCATTACCCAGCAGGGTGGATTCATCGGCAGCACCGATGATGTATGGAAGTTTTTGGCAAGCGGTAATTTCACCGTATCTGCCGAGACAAAGGCGGCTGCACAGGAGGCCATCTCAGAGGACGGCTACTGGGGAGTTAAGCAGACTTCGGATCGCATCTTAGAGTTTGCCAAAGCACTTTCCGGTGGAGACGCATCAAAGGCTGAAGAGCTTAAAAATGCTTTTATCAAAGGATTCAAACAGGCTACAGGCACATGGGGCAAGGAGCTCCCACAGATTAGTCAGGATACCTATGATGCAGTCATCGAAAAATTTGACAACTGGATTAACGGAGAATCATAAACAAAGATACCTGCAGACTAAAATGTCTGCAGGTATTCTTCTTTTTCCGCGGAAAGCGCTGCGGCTTTCTGATGTTCTATCTTCTCTTTCAGTTTTTGCAAATCTGTGGCAGCCCTGCCAAGTTCTTCTTTTAATCTTTCGCAATCCCCATATATGTTTTCAGGAGCGGTAAAGTTTTTATTATGCGATGTGTTTTTAAAGGCAAAAATAAGCATATTGTTTAAAAATGCCTTCCTTACCGCATCGGCAATCTCATTTCCATGATTTATATCCAGATAAAAGTCACAGTTTTTAAACAGCGATTTTAGTTTTTCCCTCTTTACTCCCGGATACAGCTTTACATTATCCATAGCCCCCAGCGCCAGAAGTTTTGATGACATTTCCGTAAATGCAGCTATATTAAAATGCATATCGGGCAACCCGTTTATTATATCATTTATGTTTTCTATGTTGTCCGAATTGGTACATATAAGGATTTCTTTTCTGCCCTCATTATCTCTTTCAAACTTATATATATTGCCGAGAAGACACAACCTTTCCGCACCCGCCCCTGCATTTACGAGACCGTCAAAAGCCTCCTTTTTCTGCACAACGACCCTTTTACACCTTGTCGCCCTGCCTTCAAGTATAATCTGCATATTGCCGGGTATATCTTCCCTTTTATCCTCCTGCCAGAAAAGAATATCTTCTTCGCCTCTCTCTTCCATTCCCTGAGATACGAAAAACGGGACTGAAAGGGAATTAAAGAATATTCTGCCTTTATTAAGCTCTGTGATTTCAAGGAAAAACTTCACAAACTCTGTCCTGTTTTTAAATACCCTTATAATGCCTCCATCGTTTAAAACTATATCTCCGGTAAGAAAATTCTCGATTATGGCTTCCCTTTTATCTGCGGTAAAATAGGTTCTGCTCACCCTATTCCCGCTTGCATCAAATGCAGTGTCTGACCAAAGAGCCCCGTATTTATTGTAGTGCTCGCTCAGCCTGACCTTACCATTGTCTCCCAGCCAGTCCACAGTCTTCATTATCCTGTTTTCATGCGGAGGATTATAAAATATTTTTGCCTTAAGCCGTCCCTTATCGGTTACCTTTGCGTTTGTGTTGTTTCCGCTTATCTCCCACAGATAAGGTATCTCGAGCTGATTAAAATACCTGGGTTTACCTATGCTTTGAGCCGATATGGCATAATCTCCCAGAAAATATCCGTATACACTTATTACATCCTCCGGCAAAAACCCGTCATCATTTATTACCACAGCCGAAACATCAATTCCGGCTTCTTTAAACGATGTATGAAGAGTTCTGCTGCCTATGGAATAATCATCCAACAAAAGCACTATATTGCCCATTCTATCAGTTCCTTCCATTTTTTCTCCACTTCTACGGTAAGATAACCGGCCGCTATCTCATACGACCGCCTCCTGAACTGTTCTATTTTTTCAGTGCAGCAAAGCCTGATTATCGTCCTTGCCAGCTTGTCCGTCTTCTCTGCCATGCCCATATCATCACTCACGGGGAGCTTATATCCGTTTTTATCATGCTCAACGAAACATCTCATTCCGTATCTGACATCATATCCCACAATAGGCAGACCCGAGCCGATAGCCTCAAGATAGGTAAGTCCGAAACCTTCGCTTAAAGATGCCGACACATAGGCAAAATACTCTTTATATACCTCTTTCAAATCCTGCTGCCCCATCAGATGTATATACTCCCCGGCTCCGAGCTTTTCTATCAGTTTTTTGAGTTTGTCCTCTTCTCCGCCTTTTCCGTAAATATCCAGTGTAAGGTCCGGCACAAAATCCTTTGCCAAAGCGACAGCTTCAATCAAAAGGTCAATATGCTTTTCGCTGGCCAGCCTTGAAGCCGTAATAAGAGCATGTGATTTTCTGCCCGCTGCCGGAGCCTTAAACTCATCTATACTCCCCACCGGAATGGTTGCTACAGCCGGTTCAAATCCCAGATACTTTTTAAACTGGTCTCTAAGCAAAATATTCTGCGCATCTGTTGCCGCAACATAAAAATCCACTGCTCCGTAATTGGCAAAGGCATACTCATAATAGTTATTCCACAGGATATAATCATCATTCGTTGCCCCTTCGCTGAAATGGTCGGCATGGATGATGATTCCCACCTTTGCCTCACCCTTGTTTTCAAGTATGGGCTGTCCTATTGTAGTGGATCTGTCAATTAGGATTATATCACCATTTTTAATTTTTAGCCCGGAAACCATATAGCCGACAAGCTCTTCTTTAGAGTAAATAATCCTGTCTTTGAATCTGTAAAAAACATCTTCTCCGTCAATTATCTCATCATATCCTACCGTTCCGTCCTCATTGAAAAACCGTCTCTGGTAAAGATGAGCCTTTCCTTCTTTGGGTGTATAGTATTCCGAAAAAACCCGTGTGTAGGTATAAAAATCCTTTCTGATAAGGCAGCCCCGTGACACTATCTCCACCCTGTGTACCTTACCCGTGTCTGCCTTTGACATATAGATGCTCCAGAAATCCCCCTTGTCTTCAAAGATGATTTTTTTGACATCTCCGTTATCGGTAAGGGTATAATCTCTGCCGTCTGTCTGTCTTATTATATCTTCAAGAGTGTATGTGCATGGAGCTATTTTCTGGTCGGTAAAAAAAGTATAGAGCCATATAATCTCATCATCCGCAAAACCGATATTTGCAGTAAGTTCCTCTATATTGTCCCTCACAAACATATCGGTAAATATAAACTTTGCCTTTGCTCCAAGTCTCCTGAAAATATTGGCTCTGTAGCTCTGCGCATACTCTACGCCACTTGATGCCCATCCTATTCCAAGATTGAAGTTATATATCATATTAATTCTCCTTTATATCCTGCCTTCCTTGTAAAGCGGACATTCTAAATCCGCTTCGCTTCAAGTCCCATCTAAGGCAGAACCAGACTCATCTGCCCCTCCTCATCGTACTGGGTATTGGCCAGCATAATGTTTCTGACTATACCGTTTAAAATACTTTTTTCCATTTCTTCAAATGAATCATAGGCTTCTTTCTGATATTCAAACACCAGGTTTCTCTGAGCCGAAGCCCTGCCTGCCACTGCCCCCTGCAGCTGCTGGAGATAGTCTACCTGTTCCACCCATGCATCATCTACCGCTGCAAGGGAAGAAAGCCTTATATATTCTTTTATGTCATTTCTCCATTCAAGTTTCTTTTCCTTCTCATTAAGAGCCCTCTGCGCTGTTTTTAACAGACACTCTTTAAGCTGTTTTTTGTTTTTAACATCCCATCCGGCTATTCCCTTAGGAAGGCTGTATGAAATATTATCGAGAATGTATCTCTCAACCTCGCTTATATCCTGCGGCTTTTCCTCTTTTATGAATCTGTCTATGTTTATTTCCGCAATCCCGAGTATTTCATCATTTTCCAAAGAGCCACCGTCTATCAGCCTGTTTCTCACCTCATACATAAGGGTTCTCTGCTTCTGGAGAACCTGGTCATACTCCATAGCCCTCTTCCTTGCCAAAGATGCAAACTCTTCTCCGACTTTTTGGGCATTGTTGATCATCCTTTTTACCTTAAGTCCTCTAAGGCGCCCTTTTTTCTTAAACAGCTTTTCCAGATTCTCAGGACCGTAGTTTACCACAACATCATCCTCAAGAGACACGAAAAACCTGCTGTATCCCGGGTCTCCCTGCCTGCCGGCCCTGCCTCTCGCCTGTCTTTCCTGGCGGATGTTTGTCATCCTGCCAATGCCTATTACAGCAAGTCCTCCGAGCTGTTTTACTCCTTCTCCGAGCTTTATATCCGTGCCCCTTCCCACTATCGAAGTTGCCACCGTCACCGCATTCATCTGACCTGCCTCGGCTATAATAGCCGCCTCCCAGAAAACATTGTTGGCATTTAATACATTATGAGGAATGTTTTCCTCTATCAAAAGTCTCGATACCACCTCTGTTTCCGCTATTGTGCCCGCCACGACAAGTACAGGCTGGCCGCTTTTATGTATGGCGCATACCGCCCTTACCGCATCGGAAATCTGTGTCTCGGTATCTTTATAAAACACATCCGGCATATCCCGTCTTATTACCTTATGATTGGGTGGTATTACCAAAACCCTGGTGCTGTATATGTCAAATATCTCATCTTTTGCATCAAGGATTGTTCCGCTCATCCCCGACATCTTCGGGAAAAGCAAAAACAGATTCTGATAAGTTATGGATGCTACTGAGCGGTTTTCCTGTGTAATCTTAATTTTCTCCTTCATCTCTATAGCCTGATGCTGTCCGCCCCTCAGCTTTACTCCCGGCATCATCCTGCCGCTGTCAGAATCCAAAAGGACAAGTTCACCTTTATCATTTATAACATATTCTTTTTCCGGATTAAAAAGCACTCTGGCTCTCAAAGCCAGTATCACATGGCGGTTTATTTCAAAATGCTTCCTGTCGTAAAAATTGTCAATACCGAAAAAATATTCTGCACGCTCTACTCCCTTTGCCGTAAGCCATACCTTCTTTTCTTCCGTCTCATAATCCGTACCTTCTTCCAGAGTAGATACGAAAAAATCGGTCATTTCATAAAGGTTTGACTGCACCCTCGGAGACCCGGATATAACAAGAGGTGTCTGTGCACTGTCCAAAAGCACAGAATCCGCCTCGTCTATAATAATATAATAAAACTCCCTCATAAACCTCTCATCAGCAGATTTTACAAGGTTGTTTAAAAGATAGTCAAATCCCAGAATGCTGTGAGTGGTATATACGATATCCGAATCATAGATTTCTTTTTTCTCTTCATTGGTAAATCTGTCTGATGCATCTATTTTTACACCGGCCATGCACTTAAGTCCCATAAAACCGTATACTTCACCCATCTCCTCGGCATCTCTTAAGGCCAGGTACTCATTCGTGGTCACAAGCATAGTGCTTTTCCCCGTTATGGCATTAAGATAAAGCGGCATTGTAGCTGTAAGGGTCTTTCCCTCACCCGTATTCATTTCCGCCAGAAATCCCTTATGGAGAGCTATGCCTCCCATAATCTGTACATCGTACGGAAACTTGCCGAGTACGCGGTAATCCGCCTCACACATTACGGCAAAAGCTTCGGGCAGCATTTTATCGAGGCTTTCTCCTTTTTCATACCTCTCCTTAAAAACCTCAGTCATGGCCTTAAGCTCTTCGTCTGTCTTATTTTCCATAACGCCTTTGAGTGCCTTTATCCGGCGCATTATCTTTTTTAATTTTCTGACTTCACCTGCATTACTCATCTATTATTTCCTGTATCTGGGCCCAATGAAAATGAAAATTGGTCACTCCTCCGTTTATCAGCTGCATTCTGAAACTGAATGTTCTTAAGGGGCATCTGAAATAAAGCACACTGTCTTTTGTACTGACTTCTCCGGCTTCATTATCGTATTTATCATAAAACACCAGTCTTACCAGACATTCTTCAAACTCCGGCACATCCATATTAACAATAAGTCTGTATGATGCCTCTCCGTCTATCATCGGAAGAGCCGGCTCTATCTTCTGCATCTGGTAGTTGGTCTTTGAATACCATTGTTTTATTATTGTCCCCGGCGGCATGAGCAGGTTTTTGAACTTAACATCATCTTTCGATATAAACTCTACCTCTGAACCGTACAGATATGTATCCGATGCATATTCATTCCAATATATTTTCCAGCTTTCACCTATCATCTCAAATTCCTTCTTCCAAAATCCTTTTCAAGCACATCCTTATACTGTTCCAGAAACCACGCCACTATTGCTGCCGTATTATCGTTATGTCTGCCGTGAATACCTTTTCCGTATATTCCCGTGCCTTCACTTTTTATTGCCGAAAGTATTCTTTTATATGCATCCATATCATAATCATCCTCTATCATATAAGAAACCACAAACTTCGTATTTTTCCAGTCGGAAGCTTCAAATTTATCCCAGAATCTTCTGTTAAGTCTGTATACCGCAGAAGGCGATGTTCCTCTCTGATTAAATCCAAGCACATCAATCGATGTTGGGAATCCTCCCGGACGGGAAAGCTTTTCATTTTCCGCCACATTACCTATTGACGCCAGAGGCTTTCCTATTATCAGTGCATGAGGATTTATATCACAGCCATAATAAAGAGCTCCGTATGTGCCCATTGACAGTCCGGAAAATATTACATCCTTATTTTTAAACCCGAGCTCATCAATGTATTTTTGGATAATGTTTCTCATCATATCCTCATACTCATCCGATCCCATATAAAACGCCCCACCTTCAAGCCTTGGCTCTGTAATCAGCAAAAACGGGGCTCCGAGCCTCCTCAGCATATTATATCCTTCAAACCCCTGCTGTGTCTTATATCCCGAAAAGTAAACGTTTAAAGGCGGTTTTAAATCCCCCGGATCAAAGTATGCAAATATTTCTTCCCTTTCGCTTGTCACATATCTTTCTCCTCCGGGAATAAATGCGCCCTTTCCCCTCCTTGAGTGTCTGTCGTGAAGTGCCCTTATATAAAGCCTGCCTTCGCCTTTTGCAAACAGCGAAATAAACACAGGGCCG
>CAJOOU010000003.1 GCA_905236735.1 uncultured Eubacterium sp.
GATAGACGAAAGAAAGAGGAAAAAATATGAATAGAGTAACTTTAATCGGCAGACTTACAAGAGACCCGGATGTGAGATATTCTCAGGGAGAGACTCCGCTCGCAATTGCGAGATACACACTTGCTGTAGACCGCAGATTCAGAAGAAACAGTGGCGGAGATAATGAACAGACAGCAGATTTTATCAGCTGTGTTGCGTTTGGCAGACAGGGAGAATTTGCTGAAAAGTACCTGCGACAGGGAACAAAGATTGCCGTAAACGGGCGTATTCAGACCGGAAGTTACACAAACAAGGAAGGTCAGAGAGTATATACAACCGAGGTTGTAATTGAAGACCATGAATTTGTTGAAAGTAAAGGAGCTTCCGGCAATACGGGAGCCGGATTTGAAAGACAGGATGTGCCGCCGGTGAGTGCATCGGCCGGCGAAGGCTTTATGAACATTCCTGATGGAATTGATGAGGAACTTCCTTTTGTATAAAGCCTGCCTGAGATTTTAAGGAGGTTTAAAATGGCTTTTAATAAGACTGATTCTCCTATGAAGAGGAGAGGCGGACGCAGAAGAAAGAAAGTCTGCGTATTCTGCGGACAGGATAATGCTATTGATTATAAGGATGCAGCTAAGCTTAAGAAGTATATTTCAGAGCGCGGCAAAATCCTTCCAAGAAGAATTACAGGTAACTGTGCTAAGCACCAGAGAGAAATCACTGTGGCTGTTAAGCGCGCACGTCACGTAGCTATTCTTCCATATGTAGCTGAATAATTTAGAGTGTATAATTAATTTGGGCCTTGCACAAAGTTTTGTGCAGGGCCCTTTTTATGGATGTATATGGTAGTGAATTTCGTTAATTTAGATAAAGCCAAAGTATGGCTTTTGTGTAACGGCAGAGTTTAGCCATTTTATAAGCGTTGTAAAATCAAAAACCGGAAGACCGGTTGCAGCTTGTACCGCATGAGCATAAGGCGGCATGTCACTGCATTCTAAAAGTATTGCTCCGGTTTGGGGGCTTTCCTTTACTATTTCCAAGGCTTTATTAACCACTTCTTCTTTTACAATTGCATTATCGAATTCTCCCCGTCCTTCAGTAATGCAGGAAAATTCTTTTTCATGTCCCAAATCCTTCACGACAAGCCTTTTTTTGATGTCTTCACTTACACCGCAGCTGTCAAGTAAACTATCCGTAAAAGAATCTTTTTGAGCTGTGAGCACTCCTATGGTCTGGCTTTTCTTTAATAAAGTCGCGATCCAGGGAAGCTGTACAAGGCTTGAAAGAGCAACCGGGACATCTAATTTCTCTGCCATCCCGGCCTGGTAGTTACCGAAAAAACCGCAGGCAGAACTGATTGCACGGACACCTTCTTTTTCAAGTTTTTTACACGCTTCATATATTTTTTCTTCAACACCTTCGCAGGTATTGAAAAGATTAGGGCAGTCAAGCCCCTCAACCGGCATAAGACGGGTCGGAAAATCAAAGGTATAGCCGTTTACAATATTTCCCGGAAGCATCGGATAATATACATCATCGATATAGATTATTCCTATGGGATATCCGGCTATGTTTTGCCTTTTTTTCATTTTAACGACTACATTATCGGTGAGAGGGGACATATAGCCGTACCTGATATTTGAATTCATCGGCAAGCCTCCTTTTTAGCTTCAAAACGGGAAAAATCAAGCTTGCTTATATCAAAGTCTGTAGGTTTGTTGCTGATAATCTGTTCCATGAATTTTCCTGTTATAGGAGAAAAACAAATACCGTCGCCTTCATGACCTGCAGCTATATAATATCCCGGTATTGAATCCACATTCGAAACAATAGGTAAGTGATCTGTTACAAACGGTCTGACGCCTGAGTATGTTCTTATGCATTTTATTTCTGCAAGCTCCGGATAAAAACGTATTGCCCTTTCGCTTATGGCCTTCATTGTTTCTATTTCGGAACGGATATCATTGTATCTTTGCAAAGTATAGGCTATAATAACGTGGATATTGAAGCCGCAACAGAGCATGGAATATGTGTGACAAACATTCCGGGATTTTGCGCGGATGAAGTATCTCTTCATGCAGTAGGCTTTGCAATCGATCTGGCAAGAAAAATTACTTATTTTGACAGAACCGTTCAGGCCGGCAAGTGGGATCCGCTTCTTGGATATAAAACATACCGATTAAAAGACAAAGTATTCGGAATGGTTTTCTTTGGGGAAATTCCGAAAAGAATGGTAGCGCCGCTAAAAGCTCTGGGGTTGTCGATTTTGGTTTACGCACCGACAAAATCGAGAGAGTTTTTGGAAGAGTACGGCTGTGAAAAAGCTGAGACTTTAGATGAACTTCTGAAGAAATCAGATTTTGTTTCTATGCATTGTCCTTTAATAGAGAATGTTACATATCATATGATGGGCGAAAATGAGTTTAAAAAGATGAAGAAGACGGCATTTTTTATCAATACAGCCAGAGGCTCGGTTGTGGATGAGGCTGCACTTGTAAACGCACTTAAAACCGGTGAGATTAAGGCTGCTGCAGTTGATGTGATAGAAGATGAAATGGATGAAAAAAGCGAACTGTTCGGACTTGACAACTGTATTCTCACACCCCACGCTGCGTTTATGTCAGAAGATGCCTTCTATGAAGGAAGATACAGAGCCTTGGAACATTTGGCACAGCGTCTGTCTGAGAAAATGAGCTCTCGTCCGACAAACCTTGTAAATGAGGATGTTTGCTACTAAAGATTGACGAGGTAAAAAAATGAGCACATTGGTAATTTTACAGCAGATGGCTGTAATAGCGATTCTTGTATTGGTTGGGGTGTATTTATACAAAAGGGATGTAATTGATGACCATACATCGAAGAAGCTTTCGATAATTGCCATGGATGTTGTGAACCCGGCTTTGATAATGTCGTGCGTATTGTCGGGAGATATGACAGCTACACATAAAGACATGATCTATGCGATTATTGTCGGAGGGGCGCTTTATTTAGGGCTTTGTATTATGGGACTTATTATTCCGAGAATACTTCCTATAGCCAAAGAAGAATACAAATTCTATAATCTTATGACAGTATATACGAACATAGGATTTATAGGAATACCGGTGGCAAAAGCCGTACTGCCGAGCAGTGCGATGCTATACGTCATAGTGTGTAATGTGCTTTATTGTCTTTTGTTCTACACTCACGGAGTTATGACTCTCGGAAATGAAAAGATAAGCATTAAAAGAATGTTTAATCCGGGAACCGTGATGGCGATACTGACGCTTGTAATATTCTGGTTTGACATCACTCTTCCGAGCGTTATTTCAAACAGCGTAATATATCTCGGAAATGCGACAATATTTATTACGATGTCACTTTTGGGTGTGTCTTTGGCAAGGTCTTCGATAAAAGACGGCCTAAAAAAACCCGAAATATGGATATATATAGTTGTAAGAATGATTCTCCTTCCGGTGGCACTTGTCCTTGTAATGAAACATATAGGATTTAAGACCGAAATGATTCAGGCATTTTGCCTTTTGGCCGCTATGCCGGTGGCAAATCTGCCGCTTATACAGGCTGAAAAAATCGGAGAAAATACGGAAATTCTCTCGGAAGGTATCATGGTCACAACGGTTGTGTGCTTTGTGACGATTACGTTTTTGCTGAGCGTACTTTTTTAAAAGATGTATAGTTTGAGGAAAGAGGGACAAGTTCTCGCTTTCCTCTTTTCTTTGTGGTATAATTCTAAGCATGAACGGGAAGATAGATTTTAAGGGAAGATTATTAAAAACACTTAAGGGCCCCATTTATCTGGGGGTCTTATTTGTGATACTTAATGTTGGGGTATATTTCTGGGATATACGCTCAGGATTAGTGGTCAGTGCATTTATATGTATATATTTTGTCAGCGTATGCGCATTCTATAAAATAAGTAAAAAGGGACTTCTTGATGAGTTCATCAATATGAGTACATATTTTGATAAGGACCAGATTGCCCTTATCGAAAGTCTTGATATTCCATATGTAATTATGGATGCCGGAAGTAAGATTCTTTGGATGAATAAAATGTTCATGGAAGAGTTTGACAAGACCGAGGAGTATCATAAGGCAATCGCCGGAGTTTTCCCTTCTTTAAGCCGCGAAATCATAATGCAGGTGGAAGCTAACGATATCGTTACTCTTGAAAGGGACGGACGGTTTTTCAGAGCATACATCAGAAGAATGCCTGTTGAAGCTTATCATGGGGTAAATATCGACCTTATCCCTGATGATGAGAGTGCATTTATCTTTGCGATGTATCTCATAGATGAGACCAAGAGATATACTCTTATTCAGAAGTACGAAGAAGAAAAGATGGCGGTAGGACTCATCTATATAGATAATTATGATGATGTGCTTGATAATGTAGAAGAAATCAAGGCCTCTCTTCTGGCTGCTCTCATTGATAAAAGAATCAGCCAGTTTTTTGAAAATAAAGATGTTATTATAAAAAAATACGACCAGGATAAGTATCTGGTCATCTTTAAGCAGTATTATCTCGACGAATTCAAGGAAAACAAATTTTCTCTGCTCGAGGATACAAAGGAGGTAAAGGTCGGAAACGGTATGGCCGTAACCTTAAGTATAGGTGTTGGAGCAAAGGGTAAAGACTACAGATCCAACTACAACTATGCCAGAGCAGCTATAGATATAGCTCTTGGACGAGGCGGAGACCAGGCAGTCTTAAAAGAAGGGGATGATATTTCCTACTTCGGTAACAAAACCAGACAGGTTGAAAAGGTTACAAGGGTAAAGGCCAGAATAAAAGCCCAGGCTCTCCAGGAAATCATGGAAGCCCAGGAACAGGTTCTTATTATGGGACATCACATTGGAGATGTGGATTCGTTTGGTTCTGCCATAGGCATATACAGAGCGGCATCTCTGATGGACAAAAAGGCTCATATTGTACTTGATGAGATAACAAGTTCTATCAGACCTATGAAGGCCATGTTTACGGTGGAAAACGGATATCCGGAGGATATGTTTTTTACACCTGAGCAGGCCGTGGAAAACCACAATAAAAATACAGTGGTTATGGTTGTGGACTGCAACAGGCCGAGCTATACGGAGTGCCCTGAACTTTTGGAAATATCGGATAAAATTGTTGTTTTTGACCATCATGTACAGGGAAAGGAACGCATAGAAAATGCCCTTTTATCATATATAGAGCCGTATGCGTCATCTGCCTGTGAGATGGTTACGGAAGTACTTCAGTATTTTTCCGAGGATATCAGACTTTCTGAGGCAGAGGCTGATTGTCTGTTTGCCGGAATTATTATTGATACCAACAATTTTACTACCAAGACCGGAGTGCGTACATTTGAGGCGGCGGCGTACTTAAGGCGGGCCGGTGCAAATGTCGAGAGGGTAAGGAAGATGCTCCAAAACGACATGGCATCATACAGGGCAAGGGCTGAGGCGGTTAGAAGAGCTGAGACTTATCACGGAGTCTTTGCTATATCGGTATGCCCTTCCGAGGGAGTTGATTCACCTACGGTTGTGGGAGCTCAGGCAGCAAACGAGCTTCTCAATATAATAGGTATAAAGGCGTCTTTCGTGCTTACCGAATATCAGGGACTTATATTTGTAAGTTCCCGCTCTATTGACGAGATTGATGTGCAGTCGATAATGGAAAAAATGGGAGGAGGCGGACATCTTAATGTCGCCGGTGCCCAGCTTAAAGGATATACTATAGAAGAAGCAGAGGATTTTATTAAAAATACCCTCGATGATATGCTGGAAAAAGGAGATATTGTTTTATGAAAGTAATACTTATCGAAGATGTAAAGACAAAGGGTAAAAAGGGAGATATCATAAATGTGTCGGATGGCTATGCCAGGAATCTGATAACCAAAAAACAGGCTCTTGAAGCTACCGACAAAAATCTTAACGACCTGAAACTTCAGAAAAAACACGAAGACAAGGTAGCGGCCGATAAAAAGGCAGCGGCAGAGGCACTGGCAAAGGAAATAGAGGACAAGACAGTAGAACTGCACTTAAAGGCAGGTGACGGCGGCAGAGTATTCGGTTCTGTTTCATCAAAAGAAGTTTCCGAGGCAGTTAAAAAACAGCTGGGCAAGGATATCGATAAAAAACAGCTTCATCTTGACGAAGCTATAAAATCACTCGGCACTCATGAGGTGACGGTAAAACTTCACCCGCAGGTACAGACAAAAATCAGGGTAAAAGTTACGGAGCAGTAAGATGGATGAAGGAAGCATCATAAAAAGAATTCTCCCCAACAGCCTGGAAGCTGAGCAGTGTGTGATAGGCTCTATGGTAATGGATATGGATGCCATTACTACGGCCTGCGAGTTTATAAACGCTGATGACTTCTATCACAAACAGTATGCCCTGCTTTTTGAGGCCATGACGGAGCTGTATAATGAAGGCAAACCGGTGGATCCGGTGACTCTTCAGGAGCGTTTGAAAACAAAGAATGCGCCCGAAGAAGTGGCGAGTCTCGGATTTCTGGGTGATCTTGTAACTGCGGTTCCTACATCGGCAAATATAAGACATTATGCTAAAATCGTGCAGGAAAAATCCCTGCTGAGAAAGCTGATAAGGACAACGGAAGCTATAGAAAACGATTGCTACAGCGGGCAGGAGCCTTTGGAAGTTATAATGGAGGATGCCGAAAAAAATATGTTTAAGGTCCTCCAGACAGGCGGCAGCTCGGATTATGTACCGATTAAGGATGTGGTAATAGAGGCACTCGAAAAGATTGAAATGGCTGCACGCTCCAAAGGAGCGGTTACCGGACTTTCTACGGGATTTACCGATCTTGACTATAAGACAAGCGGGCTTCAGCCTTCGGACCTTATCCTTATTGCGGCGCGTCCGTCCATGGGTAAAACGGCTTTTGCCTTAAATATTGCCCAGTATATAGCTACAAGGCTTAATGAAACCGTGGCTATTTTTTCTCTCGAGATGTCAAAGGTACAGCTTGTAAACAGACTTATTGCCATGGAGTCACATGTTGATTCTCAGGGAATAAGGACGGGACAGCTCAATGAAAATGAATGGGAAAGCCTTATAGAAGGTGCCGGAGTTATAGGCTCATCTAAGCTTATAATAGACGATACGCCGTCTATTTCCGTCTCTGAGCTGCGTTCGAAATGCAGAAAATACAAGCTTGAACATGACCTTAAAATCATTCTCATAGACTATCTGCAGCTTATGACGGGCAGTGGAAAAACCGATTCGAGGCAGCAGGAGATTTCGGATATATCAAGAGCTTTGAAAGCGCTTGCCAGAGAGCTTAATGTGCCTGTGGTAGCTCTTTCGCAGCTTTCAAGAGCTGTAGAAAAGAGAGATGATAAAAGACCGATGCTTTCAGACCTGAGAGAGTCGGGAGCCATAGAGCAGGATGCGGATGTGGTAATGTTTCTTTACAGGGAGGATTACTACAAAAA
>CAJOOU010000004.1 GCA_905236735.1 uncultured Eubacterium sp.
AAGAATAGAGTCTGAAGATGATGTTGCCATAATAATGATTGATATCGATAAATTCAAGCAGGTTAATGATACCTTCGGTCATGATGGTGGGGACAGAATACTTATATTTGTTGTTGAAAAAATAAAAGAATGTATTAAAGATAAGGATATAGTCATAAGATGGGGAGGAGAAGAATTTGTGCTGGTCCTCTTTGGATGTAATGAAGAAGCAGGCATCAGGATTGCGGAAGAAATAAGAAAAAATGTGGAAAGCTCCGCAAACAGCGTCTGTCCGGTTACCGTATCGGCGGGGGTTGTGGGATATGGCAAAGAACATTACCTTGATGCCATAAAAAAGGCAGACAGCGCACTTTATTTTGCAAAGGAGCACGGAAGAAACCGGGTGGCAGGATATTCAAAAATATCATAAGTTTTTACTTTATTATTTTTGCGTAGAGCAGATGATCCTGCCAGGCATCGTTGATATAGACATAATCATTGATATAGCCTTCCTGCTCAAAGCCGAGTTTTTCGAGGAGTTTTAGGGAGGGAATATTGTTTTGCATTACAAAGGCCTCAAATCTGCGGATGTTGAGGTCTTTATTTATGGCATTAATCAGAAAAGAAAGAGCTTCAAAGGCATAGCCTTTGTGCTGCATTTTTTCTGCCAGCTTGTATCCGATTTCACAGCTGAAGTAAGGCAGGGTACGAATCCTGCTGAAACAAACCGTTCCCGCAAGCTCTCCAGTGGTTTTTTCATAGAGCCAGTAGCGCAGAGAGGCCAGTTTAAGAGCTTCCTTGTACTCATAGCGCATAATGTCAGCTATGTATCCGGCGGTATAGAAACTATCAGAGTGAGCCGGCTCAAAGTCGTAAAAAAAAGCCTTGTTTTCAGAATAGAATTCCAGTACCAAAGGCGCGGCGGTCTCATTTTCAATTTTTAATATCAGTCTCTCGGTGGTATAATTAAAATCCATATGATAAGTATAATTGTTTTGGTAAAAGCTTTCAAGGAGGAAGCAAAATGACTCAGGACGAAAAATATATGAAGGAAGCTATAAAGCAGGCTAAAAAGGCCTATGCCATAGATGAGGTGCCGATTGGCTGTGTTATAGTATATGACGGCAGGATAATATCCCGTGGCTATAACAGAAGGAATATAGATGCCAATACACTTTCACATGCCGAGCTGAATGCCATAAAAAAGGCATCAAAGCGGCTTGGTGACTGGAGACTTGAGGGAGCGACAATGTATGTCACCTTAGAACCATGTCAGATGTGTGCCGGAGCCTTGGTTCAGTCGAGGATAGACAGAGTGGTTATAGGCGCTATGAATAAAAAGGCGGGCAGCTGCGGCTCGGTTATAAACCTGTTGCAGATGCAGCAATTTAATCATCAGGTGGAGGTTATATCGGGAGTCTGCGAACAGGAGTGCTCATCAATGCTATCGCGGTTTTTCAGGGAGCTTAGAGAAAGGAAAAAATGATGTTGTTTTAAAGGGGAATTTTTTGTATAGTAAAAATAGGAAATAGTGTTGTTCTAAGCGGAGGTTATATGAAAAAAAAGATTGCAGAATTTCAGGGAATGGATATTTTCTTAAAGGAAGAGGATACCCAAAGAGCTATACTTTGCTGCGGATTTGATGACAGGGAATTATCCATAGAAATTAAGAAGAATACCGGTGAGATGTCTGTTATAGAGACTAATATGAACAAAGCTCAGGTGTATTATATTTCAGAATCTATCAGAGAGTTATATATGGTTTTGCTTAGAAGCAGGGTGGAGATTGCATAATGATAGTTATTTCAAAACTTACACCTATGCTCCATATATGCATGTCGCCAGTCGATCCATATTATGATGGGTACAGATTTGTGCAACTACATGATGTAGAAAAATATATGGATGGACTTATAAATTTTGACAGTGGAAAGTGTTTCTACGGTGAAATTAGGGACGAGAGGTTGTCTAAAGCTCTGGAAATATTTTGTACGACATATCACAGAGATTTAGAATACAATTGGAATCTGTGTCGAAATGAAACGAGTGAATATCGTCTGGCACAGTTATTAAGAAAAATATAATATCTATTATCAATCGGATGATTTCTACAAAATTAAGAATTATAAAATAAGAGCCCGGCGGTTAGCCGCCGAGCTCTATCATTTTGTCTATACATGCTCTGCCGAGGCGAATGGTTTCTTCGGGAAGAATTATTTCCTCGCCGCCGGTTCCTTTAAGGGTATTTAATACATCCACAAGAGTGGTAAGTTTCATATTCTGGCAGACAAGGGCACTGTCTAAAAGATAGAAATTCTTGTCCGGACATTCAAACTGGAGATGCTGGACAATGGACTGCTCAGTACCTATGATAAACTCCTTTTTGTCTGAATTTTTGGCGTAGTTCATAATGCCTGTGGTGCTGCCGACATAATCTGCTTTTTCAACTACTTCGTATTTACATTCCGGATGTACTAAAAGTTCGGCATCGGGATGAAGTGCTCGCATTTTTTCAACATGTTTGGCGTTCATTCTCATATGAGTGGGGCAACCGCCGCTCACCATTTTAAAATCCTTTTCCGGCATCTGCTCAGCTACCCATTTTCCGAGGTTACAGTCCGGAATAAATATAATTTTGTCACTTGGATAATTTTTTAATATTTTCACCGCAGATGATGATGTAACTATAACATCACATACGGTTTTAAGGTCTGCCGTAGTGTTGATATAAGCACAGACATCGTAGCCCGGATACTTTTCTTTAAGTTCAAGTACCATATCCTTATCCATCTGGTCTGCCATGGGGCATCCGGCCTCGGGATTGGCAAGATAGACTTTCTTGTCCGGAGATAGTGTCTTACAGGTTTCAGCCATGAACCTTACACCGCTCATAATAACATTTTTCTGTGGAGCAGCAGCGGCCTGAACGCTCAGTCCGTATGAGTCTCCCACATAGTCTGCAACTTCCCATATATCATGGCTTTGATAGGCATGGGCCAAAATACAGACATTTTTTTCTTTTTTCAATTTCAGGATTTCCTCCTGAATCTCTCTGGTAGTCATAAGACTCCTCCTGAATAAGTAGAATATAGGAAGTATTGTAACTGCACCAAAGGGAGGTTGTCAACAACTTTTTACAGGTGTCTTGTCAGGTGTAAAGAAATGTGTTAGAATCTAAATCAACTTTAGACTCTTGTCAGCCTAAACATGTCAAAAGAAAGAAGAATTTTTATGAAAACAGATATTTTAATTGTCGGAAGCGGATGCTCGGGACTGTATTGTGCCCTTAACCTTCCGAGAGACAGACAGATAACCGTTATAACCAAATCAGACCTTGAGAGCAGCGACTCTTTTTTGGCGCAGGGTGGTATCTGTATGCTTAAAAATGAAGAAGACTACGACGGATTTTTTGAAGACACCATGAAAGCCGGACATTATGAGAATGATAAAGAATCGGTAGAGATAATGATAAAATCCTCTCCCGAAACCATAGATGATCTTGTAAATTACGGGGTGGATTTTGCGAGAGACAAGGTGGGGAACTTTGCTTTTACCAGAGAAGGTGCGCATAGGGAAAACCGTATCCTGTTTCATAAGGATGTAACCGGAAAAGAAATAACGAGTCATCTCCTTGCGGCAGCCCGTGAACTGCCAAATGTAAGGTTTTTGGAGTTTGCGACCATGGTCGACATTATTGAAAAAGACAATGTATGCTATGGAGCGGTAGTAAGTCTTGATGACGGCAGCTTTGAAATAATAGAGGCGGCTTATACGGTATGGGCGACCGGAGGAATCGGTGGAATATATGAACATTCCACCAACTTCAGACATCTTACCGGAGATGCTGTAGCTATTGCTGCCCTGCATGGTATAGAACTTAAGGATATGGACTATGTGCAGATACATCCGACGACTCTCTATACATCAAACAGCATGGAAAGGAGTTTTCTTATATCAGAATCAGTAAGAGGAGAAGGGGCAAAACTCTACGATGCGAGGATGCACAGATTTGTAAACGAGCTTTTGCCCAGGGATATGGTAGCAAAGGCTATTCATAAGCAGATGGAGTTGGATAATACGGCATTTGTCTGGGAGGATTTGAGGACAATACCTGATGAAGAACTTGAGTCGCATTTCCCCAATATTGTAAGGCAGTGTAAAAAGGCCGGATTTGACTGTGAGAAAGAATGTATTCCTGTGGTGCCGGCCCAGCATTATTTTATGGGCGGAGTCAAGGTAAATCATGAGAGTAAAACTTCGATGGACAGGCTATACGCAGTAGGAGAGACGGCGTGCAACGGAGTACACGGTAAAAACAGACTTGCCAGCAACTCGCTTTTGGAAAGCCTGGTGTTTGCAAAAAGGGCGGCAAAGGATATAGCTGCAGATGACAGAAAGCTGAGTGTGCCAAACAGACTGTTTTCGGATGTGGATTTTGCCAAGTATAAGGATGCACTTACGCTTCAGAAAAAATATAAGGAAATAATTGAGACAGAAATAAAGAAGTCGGCGGAAAGAAGAGCCGGATAGGGAGGAAATATGTTTGATAATGTAACAATGCAGCTTAATATGGATCCTTTGATTTTAAGTGCATTAAGAGAAGATATTACGAGTGATGATGTGTCAACCAATGCGGTGATGCCGGAGAGGGCAGACGGAGAAGTTGACCTTATATGCAAGCAGGACGGAATAATCTGTGGATTAAAAGTGTTTGAGAGAGTCTTTAAACTACTCGATGAGGATACAAAGGTCGAGTTTAATGTAAAAGACGGAGATACAGTGAAAAAAGGCCAGCTTATGGCAAAGGTATACGGAGATATCAGGGTTCTGCTTTCGGGAGAGAGGACAGCACTTAATTATCTGCAGAGAATGAGCGGTATAGCTACATATACTCATGCGGTTGCTTCTCTTTTGGATGGAACGGGGATAAAACTTCTTGACACGAGAAAAACCACCCCGAATATGAGAATATTTGAGAAATATTCGGTAAGAGTCGGAGGCGGAAACAATCACAGATACAACCTGTCGGACGGAGTCATGCTAAAGGATAATCATATCGGTGCGGCAGGCGGAGTAAAAGAGGCAATAAAGATGGCGAAAGAATATGCTCCGTTTGTAAGAAAAATAGAAGTTGAGA
>CAJOOU010000005.1 GCA_905236735.1 uncultured Eubacterium sp.
AAAAAGATGCCTGTGTTTTGGGACAAAATAGGGTTTTTCTTGAGCGTAGCGGTCAGACAATAGGAATCATGGATTTGATGATTGGCTCTCAAGCTGTTTCAAACGATCTCATATGCGTCACTCACAACACAAAAGAATTTATTCGTATCCCTGATATTCGTTTGGAGGATTGGGTAGAGTAAGAAAGCGGTTAATAGGTAGTAGGATAACTGTCCCCTCTCCGTAAGTTCGCTGCGCTCACTGCCACCTCTGCCATAGGCATGGCTAAACGGCTTCGCCGTCACGCTCATCCCCTAAGGGGCGAGGTTTTGAAGTATGTAGCCTTCATTTACAAGGGTTTTACGGTACTTGGTTCTCCAAATAAAACAACCGGCAAAAAAATCACTTTTTTGCCGGTTATCTTCATCTTTGCCTGAAAATGTCTGAATTATAACACTATACCGCTATATGCTATAGCTTTTTCACTCTTATACCCGTTATAATCCACTAATTTTCACGCCATTTCAAGAAATTTCTTAAAAAGTTTTTACATTCTCCTTATTTTTCCTTAGTATTTTCCTCGTATGTCCTCTTTGCTTCCTCAAGTCCTGCCTTTGCTCCGGCAAATCCTGCCTTTAAAATCTCCTTACCTACCTTTGCTGCTCCCCTGGCAAGCTCTGCTCCTGTCTCGGCCGCTTCTTTTGCTGCTGCCGCCACCTTTTCTTTGGTGTCGTTTGCAGCCGTCTGTGCCTTTTCCTTTGCAGCATTTATTTTCTCATCCGCACTGTCTTTTAGTTCTTCAAAACCTTTGGCGGCTTTGGAAACCATGCGCTCTGATTCCGATATAGCTGCCTGCGCAGCGGCAAGTCTGGCCACCGGTACTCTAAATGGCGAGCAGGAAACATAATCAAGACCGATATCATGGCAAAATTCCACTGACGACGGGTCTCCGCCATGCTCTCCGCAAATACCCACATGAAGTGCGCGGTTTGCCGGTCGACCGAGTCTGACCGCCATATCCATAAGCTTGCCTACACCTTCACGGTCAAGTTTTGCAAACGGATCATTTTCAAATATCTTTGTGTCATAATACGATTCAAGGAACTTACCCGCATCATCTCTTGAGAACCCAAATGTCATCTGCGTAAGATCATTTGTACCGAAGCAGAAGAAATCAGACTCCTTTGCTATGGCGTCTGCCGTAAGACACGCGCGCGGTATCTCTATCATTGTGCCGACTTCATAGTCGAGGCTTACTCCCGAACCTTTTATCTCCTCATCCGCCGTCTCTGTAACGAACTTCTTTACATATTTAAACTCTTTTACCTCTGAAGTAAGAGGAATCATTATCTCCGGCTTTACCTTCCACTCCGGGTGCTCTCTCTGTACTTCTATGGCAGCCCTTATCACTGCCTTCGTCTGCATCCTCGCAATCTCCGGATAAGTTACGGTAAGCCTGCATCCCCTGTGTCCCATCATGGGGTTAAACTCATGCAGGGAAGCTATTATCTCTTTAATCCTTTCAACGCTCTTGCCCTGAGCCTCTGCGAGTTTGCTGATGTCTTCCTCTTCTGTAGGCAAAAACTCATGCAGCGGCGGGTCAAGGAAACGGATGGTTACAGGCGTACCTTCAAGCGCTTCGTAGAGCTGCTTAAAATCTCCCTGCTGATACGGGAGAATCTTGTCCAGCGCCCTTTCTCTCTCCTCTACAGTATCCGCACAAATCATCTCACGGAAGGCAGCAATCCTGTCTTCATCAAAGAACATATGCTCCGTGCGGCAAAGTCCTATACCTTCTGCTCCCAGCTCCCTTGCCTTTTTGGCATCCCGGGGAGTATCAGCATTGGTACGCACCTTGAGTTTTCTGTATTTGTCAGCCCATGCCATAATTCTGCCGAACTCTCCGGCTATGGTTGCATCCTTTGTAGGAATAATGCCTTTATAAATATTTCCTGTAGTACCGTCTATCGAAATCTCGCTGCCTTCCGAAAATGTCTCACCGGCAAGTGTAAATCTCTTTGCCGCTTCGTCCATAATAATATCTCCGCAGCCGGATACGCAGCATGTACCCATACCTCTGGCAACTACTGCAGCATGAGAAGTCATACCACCTCTGACGGTAAGTATACCCTGGGCGCTCTTCATACCCGTGATATCCTCAGGTGAAGTTTCAAGTCTTACAAGTACTACCTTTTCTCCTCTGCCGGCCCACTCAACCGCATCATCAGCGGTAAATACAACCTTGCCGCAGGCAGCTCCGGGTGAAGCTCCGAGACCTTTACCGAGCGGTGTGGCAGCCTTAAGTGCCTCAGCATCAAACTGCGGATGAAGCAATGTGTCAAGGTTGCGTGGGTCAATCATAGCAACCGCCTCTTTTTCCGTTCTCATTCCCTCATCCACAAGGTCACACGCAATCTTGAGAGCCGCCTGAGCCGTACGCTTGCCGTTCCTTGTCTGCAGCATATAGAGCCTGCCGTGTTCCACTGTAAACTCCATATCCTGCATATCGCGGTAATGAGACTCCAAGGTCTCACACACCTTTTTAAACTCCATAAATGCCTGAGGGAATTTCTCCTCCATCTCTGATATATGCATAGGTGTTCTCACACCGGCAACTACATCCTCTCCCTGGGCATTGGTTAAAAATTCTCCGAAAAGTCCTTTTTCTCCGGTAGCCGGGTCTCTGGTAAATGCCACACCTGTTCCGCAGTCATCACCCATGTTGCCAAATGCCATAGACTGCACATTTACTGCCGTGCCCCACGAATAAGGTATGTCATTGTCTCTCCTGTAAACATTTGCCCTCGGATTGTCCCATGAACGGAACACTGCCTTTATGGCTCCCATGAGCTGCTCTTTCGGCTCGTCCGGGAACTCCTCTCCTATCTTGGATTTGTATTCTTCTTTAAACTGTCCTGCGAGCTCCTTTAAATCCTCGGCGGTAAGTTCCACATCCTGAGTCACTCCTCGCTTTTTCTTCATCTCATCAATGAGCTCTTCAAAATATTTTTTACCGACCTCCATTACGACATCGGAATACATCTGAATAAATCTCCTGTAGCAGTCCCATGCCCATCTCGGATTGTTTGACTGCTCAGCCAGAGTATTTACCACGGTTTCGTTGAGACCGAGATTTAAAATGGTATCCATCATACCCGGCATGGAAGCCCTCGCACCGCTTCGAACCGATACGAGAAGCGGATTGGAAGCATCTCCGAACTTTTTGCCGGTAATTTCTTCCATTTTTCCTATATATTCATTTATCTGCTCCCGGATTTCCGCATTGATTTCACGCCCGTCTTCGTAATACTGTGTACACGCCTCGGTCGTAATCGTAAATCCCTGCGGTACCGGCAGACCGATATTGGTCATTTCCGCGAGATTGGCTCCCTTTCCACCCAAAAGCTCGCGCATGTTTGCATTACCCTCTTTAAAAAGGTATACCCATTTTTTTGCCATCTTAAAAACCCTCCTGTCTTAAAAATAGATATTATAATTTAACTCGTTAGAGAAAAATACCCTTATCTGACCATATCAAGTATGGTCTGCGTCACTATACTTTGCTGCTCCTCCATTGATATCGCAGCCTCTCCGTCTCCTTTTTGAAAACCGTAGTCCCCAAACTGTGAATGATTACCTCCTTCTATCATTATCTCCTCAGCATCCTCCGGCAGATTCTTTGAATTGGCATAATACACATCCCACTTAAGCACCTTGTCCTCAGACGCCACAATGGAAACCACCTTTAGTTCATCCGAAATCGGCATTGTAGAATATGACGCAAGAAAAATAATACCATCCAAAAGCTCCGGATGCTGTCCTGCAAATATGCCCGCCATAGCTCCACCGAGAGAATGTCCGGCTATATACCAATGCTCATAGGCACTGTTTTCTTCAATAATACTTTCCGCCTTGTTTTTGCCCATAAAAGCCATATTAAGCGGCATCTTTACAAGAAAGGCATCAACTCCGCCCTCAGCAAGACTCATCATTATACCGGCATACGCCTTTTCGTCCACCTTGGCTCCCTGATAAAAGATGACGGCCGTATCCTCTCCTTCTCCGTCAAAAAGATAATAATTCTTCCCGTTTATAACGCTTACCTCATCCGTACCTGCCATATAGCTTTGGGCGTTAGCTGTAGCGTGGTAATAAATATTAAAGTAAACTACCCCACCAAGTATGAAAAGTACCAGCCAGCATATAACAAACTGCAAGGCAACCTTTTTCCTTGAAACGGCCCCCTTCCTTTTTTCTTTGGCCGTGATAAAGAAATTAATACTGCCTGCAACACCGGCCGAAATAAGCGTCGCAATAATTGTCACAATAATAGCTTTCATATAGGCATTTTACTATATTATTCAGAAAAATACAAAGAAAA
>CAJOOU010000006.1 GCA_905236735.1 uncultured Eubacterium sp.
CAGAAGCTGGTGTCAATTAACAATGATATTAAGAGCTATGAAGGTAGCAGGATAATGTGTCCCATAGTAATTGACAAGATTGACTCTTTCGGTCCGGTGGAGGGAATATTTCAGCTCCTAACCTCGTGCGAATATCCTCATCTTTTGGCTGTGGCAACCGATATGCCGTTTGTGACTGCAGAATTTCTGGAAGCGTTTGCAAATGAAGTAAAAGATGGAGATGATGCTCTTGTTATTACCACCTCAGATGGGAGGCTGCAGCCGCTTTGCTGTGTCTATGGCAGAAACTGTCTGGAGGTCTTAAGACAGATGAGGGCAGAGGGAGACGGCAAAATAAGAAATCTCTTTGACAAGGTTAATACAAGATATATTGATATTACCGGGCTTGGTTTTAGTGATGAAACTGTAAGAAATATAAATGAACCCGAGGACTATGAAAAGTATTTTGGTAAACGGGAGGAAAAGAAACTAAACCACTTTGATGAGAGCGGCAACGCAATAATGGTGGATGTGACAGACAAGGATATAACCGAGAGAGTTGCTGTTGCAAGGGGCAGTATTTTTGTAAGTAAGGATGTGTTTGAGGCAATAAAAAACGGCACAGCTGCAAAGGGTGATGTTCTGGGTGTGGCGAGAGTTGCGGGGATAATGGCAACAAAACGCACGGGAGAACTTATACCTATGTGCCATCCGCTCATGCTTACAAAAGCTTCCGTGGACTTTGAATTGCATGAAGAGAGGCTAAGGGTGGATGCAATTTGCACGGTAAAGCTTAAAGGACGCACAGGAGTTGAAATGGAAGCTCTTACCGGTGTGACGACCAGCCTTTTGACTGTTTATGATATGTGCAAGGCTATAGATAAGGGTATGGAAATAGGAGATGTATATCTTGTAAAAAAAGACGGAGGAAAAAGCGGTCTATATGAAAATACTGGGAATAGTAGGAACAAGACGCAGCGGTAAGACTACAACTATTACCATGCTGATAGAGGAACTGAAAAAAAGAGGCTATAAGGTTGGTACGATAAAGACAATTAACTGTCCTGTTTTTTCAATGGATGACCCAAAGTCCAATACCGCAAGACACAAAAAAGCAGGGGCTGATTTTGCTGTAGCCAGGGGTAAGGGCGAGACTGATATTTCATTTCCGAGGTCGATGGATCAAAATGAGGTAATAGAGAGAATAAAGGGAGAAGATATTGATTATCTGATTCTTGAAGGAGATTTGTCGGCATCTGTGCCAAGAATAGTCTGTGCCCACACCAGGGAGGATGCTCAAAAAAGGATTACGGAAAAAACCTTTCTTGTCTCAGGAAAGATAGCAGATACAATGCAAACTGTGTGCGGTCTGCCGGCTGTAAGCGCGTTTAAGGATATTTCGGCGCTTTGCGATATGGTAATGGAAAAGGTTAATGACACTGAGATACCGATTCAGCTAAATGAAGATACTTCAGCAAATACCTTAAACTGTATGCATGCCTGTGAAAATGACAGGAAAAGCACTCCTTCCGTTTTGAGGGACTATGATTTCGATAAGGAGGTAAACAGAAAAGATACAAACAGTGTAAAATGGGATCTTGCTAACGGTGCACTTCCTATGTGGATAGCGGATATGGACTTTGAGGCGCCGCCGGCTGTCAAAAGGGAGGTGCTCAAAAAAGCTCTTGAAGGAGTTTATGGTTATACCTGCCTTCCGGCAGGATGGCATGAAGCTTATATCTCGTGGTGGGACAGGAGGCATGGACTCAAAATCTGCGAAAATGAGCTGTTTTTCGCCAAAAGTGTACTTGCGGCTATATCGTCTGCTGTTAAATCTTTGACGAAAAATGGAGCTCAAATCGTACTACTTTCGCCTGTGTACAATCATTTTTATAAGAGTATTTCAAATAATAACAGGAAAATATCAGAAAGCAGATTGGTATACGATGGAAATGAATATACAATAGATTTTGAGGAACTTGAAAAAAAACTTGCGGATGAACAATCTGAGATGATTTTTTTGTGCAATCCGCACAATCCGACAGGAAGAATATGGACCTTTGAAGAACTTGAAAGAATTAGTTTTTTATGCAAAAAACATAATGTAACCGTTCTTGCGGATGAGATACATTGTGATATTACAAAACCTGGAAAAAAATACACGCCTTTTGCTGTGGCCAATACGGCGGGGGCTGCGTTTTTGACCTGCATGGCTCCGACAAAAGCCTTTAATCTTGCCGGACTTGATTCGGCGGCAGTATTCGTGAAGGATGATAATCTCAAACAACTCGTTAAAGACGGACTTATCAGAGATGAGGTCGCCGGAGCCAACGCTTTTGCGGCAACAGCGGCAGTAGCCGCATTTAATGAGGGCGAAGGCTGGATAAACGACCTTAACGCCTATATTTATGAGAATATCGAATATGCCTGTGACTATTTCAAAAGTAATATCCCGGATATTAAACCGGTGGATATGGAGGCGACCTATCTGATGTGGGTAAATATCAGCAAATACGGGGTTTCGTCCAAGGAGTTCTCACGAATTGCAAGGGATAGATGCGGAGTTTATGTGACGCCGGGAGATGAGTACGGAAGTGGCGGAGAAGGATTTATCCGGATAAATGTAGCTACTCAGAGAAAACGCCTTGAAAAAGGTCTTGAATGTCTGAAAAAAGTGGATGAAATACTAAAAAAGGAGGATGAAAATGTATAGAGTGGGAATACTTACTGTGAGCGATAAAGGCTCGAAAGGAGAAAGGATTGATGAGTCGGGTCCTGAAATAAAAAGAATAATTGAAGAAAACGGCTATGAGACTGTATTTATGCATATTGTGCCGGACGAAAAAGATGAGATTGTAAGGGAAATGAAGGAGGCGGCAGACGGGAACCTCTGTGACCTTTTCCTTACTACCGGAGGAACGGGATTTGCAGAGAGAGATGTAACGCCGGAGGCAACTCTCGAAGCAGGAGAAAAGCGGGTGCCGGGTATACCGGAGGCGATGAGAGCGTATTCTATGACGATTACACCAAGAGGAATGCTTTCGAGGGGGGAATGCGTTATAAGAAAGAAAACTCTTATACTCAATCTGCCCGGAAGTGTCAAGAGCGTAAGAGAAAATCTGGAGTATGTAATCGGGAATCTGGGGCATGGTCTTGACATACTCACAGGGAGGGATTCGGAGTGTGGCACACCGCATAAACACTAGGGATGTGTTATTTTTATAACGATATAAATTATTGAAAAAAAAACGCATTAGTGCTATTCTAATTTTGAATGAAAATGATATAGGAGGTATTTTTGTGGAAGCAAAAAAGACAGTTCCTTTTAAGGGGACAAAAGAGCAGGAAGCACAGCTTTATGATGTAATCAATCGTCTTAAAGACACTAAAGCTCCGATAATGCCTATTCTGCAGCAGTCGCAGGATATTTACGGTTATCTGCCTTTAGAGGTACAGCAGATAATTTCTAAAGAAACCGGAGTTCCGCTCGGACAAATCTATGGCATAGTTACATTCTATTCAATGTTCAACCTTTATCCGAAAGGAGAGTACAGAATATCTGTCTGTCTCGGTACGGCTTGTTATGTAAAAGGTTCCGGTGGGATTTTTGAAAAGTTCAAAGAGAAGCTTGGAATAGACGGTGGAGAATGCACGGAAGACGGCAAGTATTCACTCGATGCCTGCAGATGCGTTGGAGCATGTGGTATGGCACCTATTGTTACAGTAAATGATGAAGTATTCGGACGCCTCACGGTTGATGATGTGGACGGCATCATTGCCAAGTTTGCGTAAATCGGAGGTGGAATAAATGACTTTAGAAGAACTTAAGAAGATTAAAGATAAAATGCAGGGTCCTCTTGGACTTGAAAGCGGAAGCGGTATGAGAGTGGTAGTCGGTATGGCTACATGCGGAATTGCCAGCGGCGCCCGCCCTGTACTTGATGCAATTGCCGATGAAGTAAAGGCTAAAAACATTGATAATGTTTCGGTACTTCAGACAGGTTGTATAGGACTTTGCCAGTATGAGCCTATTGTTGAAATAATAGAGCCGGGCAAGGAAAAGGTTACTTACATCAAGATGACTCCGGACAAGGCTAAACGCGTTGTAGAGGAGCATATCGCAGGCGGTAAGCCGATTGCAGAGTTCACGCTCGCTACAGAAAATGTTTAGGAGGATATAAAATGCAGGTAGAAGCAAGTGAAGTAAAAGCACTTAAAGATACTAATATATACAAATATCAGTACCGTATAGCACTTCGCAACTGCGGCGTCATCGATCCCGAAAATATTGATGAATATATCGGTACGGGCGGATATGAAGCTTTAGGCAAGGTGCTTACGGAGATGACTCCCGATGAGGTTATTGAGGAAGTGTTAAATTCCGGACTTCGTGGCCGTGGAGGTGCAGGTTTCCCGACAGGTATGAAGTGGAAATTTGCATCAGGTAACAGAGGAAATGTACAGAAGTATGTCTGTTGTAACGCCGATGAGGGTGACCCGGGTGCATTCATGGACCGTTCGGTTTTGGAGGGTGATCCTCATGTTGTACTTGAAGCTATGGCCATTGCCGGTTATGCTATAGGAGCCGATCAGGGATATATTTATGTCAGAGCCGAGTATCCTATTGCGGTAGAGAGACTTAAGATAGCCATTGCCCAGGCGAGAGAATACGGACTTTTAGGTAAGAATATTTTTGGCACTGATTTCTCATTTGATATTGAGCTTCGTCTTGGAGCCGGAGCGTTTGTTTGCGGTGAAGAGACAGCACTTATGACATCAATTGAAGGTAACCGCGGCGAGCCGAGACCTCGTCCGCCATTCCCGGCTGTAAAGGGACTTTTTGAGAGCCCGACAATTCTTAATAATGTAGAGACATGGGCAAATGTTCCGAGAATAATTGTAAACGGAGCAGAGTGGTTCTCAAATATCGGTTCGGAAAAGTCTAAGGGAACAAAGGTATTTGCCCTCGGTGGAAAGATTAACAATACCGGACTTGTTGAAATACCAATGGGTACACCTCTTCGTACTGTTATTGAAGATATCGGTGGAGGTATCCCTAACGGTAAAAAATTCAAGGCAGTTCAGACAGGTGGACCTTCGGGCGGATGTATCCCGGCAGAGCATTTTGATATTGCCATCGATTATGAAAACCTTGCAAGTATAGGTTCCATTGTAGGTTCCGGTGGAATGATTGTTATGGACGAAGATACCTGTATGGTAGATATAGCCAAGTTCTTCCTTGACTTTACCGTAGATGAGTCCTGCGGTAAATGTACACCGTGTCGTATCGGTACAAAGAGAATGTATGAGCTTCTTGAAAAGATTACCGAAGGCAAGGGCAGCCTTGAAGACCTTGACAAGCTTGAGAATCTGGCTACACAGATTAAGACAGCTGCTCTTTGCGGACTCGGACAGACAGCTCCGAACCCTGTACTTTCAACTCTTAAATTCTTTAGAAAAGAGTATGAAGCACATGTTGTTGAGAAGAGATGTCCTGCAGGCGTATGTAAGAATCTCATTCATTATGAGATTATTGCAGATAAGTGTAAAGGTTGTACAATCTGTGCACGCAACTGTCCGGCAGAGGCTATTGAAGGTACAGTCAGAGAGCCGCACACAATTGATACTGATAAATGTATTAAGTGCGGTGTATGTATGGACAACTGTAGATTTGATGCTATTATCAAAAAATAAGATAAATAAAACACATAAAAATACACCGGCTAGTCAGCCGGTGTATTTTTATTGCTTAAAACTTCTGTTATGATTTGAAGAACTCTATATCTTTGTTTAGCTTTTCGGCTATTTCCTTAAGGTCAAGAGCGGACTGGGCAAGGGTAGTAACCGTTGCCGAAAGTTCCTGCATAGATGCGCCCGTCTCCTCGGAAGAAGCGGCGTTCTGCTCGGAAATGGCAGATAGCGAAGACATTGAGTCTGTTACAATATCCTTTGAAGATACGCACGAACCTGCTTCCGTCGATATAGCCTGTACACCGCTGAAAGTTTCGTTGATATCCGAAAGCATACTGTTTACTGAAGCAAGGGTCTCGCCTAAAGCGTTCTGCTGCTCTAAGTTGCCGTTTAATACTTCCTCTGAAGCTGTAACGGCGGCTTCGCTTTCCGAAAGGAGTACATCCATCTCGTGTCTGATATCGTCCGCAAGTACTTTAGAGTTGTCGGCGAGTTTTCCGATCTCCTCTGCAACTACGGCAAATCCTCTGCCGGCTTCACCTGCACGGGCTGCCTCGATAGATGCATTGAGTGAAAGCAGGTTGGTCTGTGTAGCTATTGAAGCTATGCCTTCAACCTTTTCGTTGATGTTGGTAACAGCTGTCTGAGTAGCTGATATGGTTTTGGAAATATCATCAATCTTAGATGACATATTGCTGCTTGAATCCTGAAGGGCAGTAAGTGAAACAGAAGATGCCTCGGAAGCCTCTTTCATTCTTGCCGCAAGAGACTCTAAGTTGCCGGAAGAATCCTTAACATCTGTAACAGCCTCGCCAATCTGTGAAACTTCAACGGTTGCTCTCTGGATTTCATCAGCCTGCTGTGAGGCACCGGCTGCAATATCCTGTACGGCATTTGATACATCCTCTGCCGTATGTGACATCTGCGAAGTCATATCGGACAGATCCTCTGAAGATGATGCAACGATTGAAGCTGAATTCTTAATACTTGTAACTATATCATCAAGGGTGGTGATAAGTGAGTTTGTGTTTTGTACCATCTCACCGAATTCATCTTTTCTCTGTGAGTGCTTATCAATTTTTATAAAGTAACCATCGGAAAGGGCAGCAAGAGAGTTGTTGATATCCTTGATGGGGTTGGTAAAGGTGGCTGCCATCTTAAAGCTGATAAGTGATGCTATAATAAGCATAATAATTCCGATTACGACAATTATCATAGCCGAGCGTCTTGATGCCGCGGTAACGGTTTTTGAATTGGCCGCGCATACAACCATAAATCCGGAAACCGGCTCCTTGGAGTAGGATATCATTGCTTTGTAGCCTTTACCTGTAGCAGCGGAATAAAATCCGTCATCAAGCCCTGATGTCATAAATGCTGCCTGGCTTCTGTCTTCTTCGTTATCCGGGGTGATGGAATACTGTGCGTGTGCTGCAACAAAACCTGTCCTGTCGCATATAAAGGCATCATCGGAAACCGAAGCCAAAAATTCGTGGAAGTCTTCGAGGTTGTAGTTCCTTTGAACAGAGCCGACAAATTCGCCGTTAGAAAATACCGGACATATCATTACTATTATTCTCTCGCCTGTGGATGCACTTGTGATAATATCCGATACATATACATTACCGGCCTTGGCCTGCTGGAAATATTCTCTTTCGGATGTGTCAACACACTCATTGCCGAGAGAACGCATTATCTGCATACCGTTGGAATCGGTAAGTATTGATTCGTTACCATCTCCGAAAACTTCGTCCATTGCCTGAAGTGATGTCAGCATGTCCTGTGCAAGAGAGTCATTATCGGACAAATCTCCGGTATATGTGGACAGAAACATTGTTGTTGCTGCAGAAGATGCATATGTTTGGATTGCATCGAGATTGGTCTCGAGTATTTTTGAAAACTCGGCTTCAATGTAGGTGGTCTGTACATTGAGG
>CAJOOU010000007.1 GCA_905236735.1 uncultured Eubacterium sp.
AAAAAGAAAGCCGTAGAAGAGGCCAAGCAGGCATAAATTACGATAATTGACAAGCTGATGGTAATGAACTATAATTATATGAACAAATGGATTTGTGTTTACATATACATGGATGTAAAGGAGGTCTGCGTATGAATATTACAGGCATTGAAGCTTTGGTGCCGACTCAGACTGATAACCAGCTTGTGAATGCGGTTTCCACTCAGGTGATGTCACAGTCGCTTGATGTACAGGAGACTCTCGGACAGGACATGATAAAGATGATGGAGCAGTCTGTTACACCAAACTTAGGACAGAATTTTGACATGAGTATTTAAACAATTAAAAGAACCGGCGAAAACGCCGGTTCTTTTGTTATAAAAAATTATTTGAGATATTCTACTGCAGCAAGGGCGGCAACAGTACCATCTGCTGCTGCCGTGGTAAGCTGGCGCACCTTTTTGGTGCGGCAATCACCGGCTACATATATACCGGGTACTTTGGCTGCAAGGTCTTCACCTGCAACAATGTATCCCAAAGCATCTATTTCAGCAACATTCTTGAATTTAATACTGTCCGGCTCGTGACCTATGGTAATAAAGAGGCCGGATACGCTTATATCCCGGGTACCGTTTGTTTTGGTATCCTGAACGGTTATGCTTTTGAGTTCATCATCTTTTCCCAGACCTACAACCTTTGAGTGGAGCATAAATTCAACATTGTCCTTGGCCTTAATTGACTCAAAAAGGTCTTCCTGGCCGGGGTAGGTATCAGCTCTGTGTATGACATAAACCCTGCTGCAGTAGTTGGAAAGGAAGAGGGCATCATCAAGGGAATGCCTTCCGCCGGTAGCGATTGCAACATCCTGGCCGCGGTAAAACATACCGTCGCAGGTAGCGCAGTAGGATACGCCTTTACCTATTAGCTCTACTTCTCCAGGAAGTCCCAGGGGCTTGTTTTTGGAGCCTGTGGCGAGAATCACACTCCTGCCTTCATAGGTTTCAGCCTCGGTATGCACGGTTTTAACCTTTCCGTCATCAGAGACATCAATGCCTGTGGCTTCGGCCTGCACAAGGACTGCGCCAAAGTGCTTTGCCTGGGAATACAGGGTTAAAGCGTAGTCGGAACCCGTGGTTTTTTCGAGTCCGGGATAGTTTTCCACATCATTTGTTTTTATTATCTGTCCGCCGTACTGACTAGCTTCCAAAAGGAGCACCGATTTGCCGGCGCGACTGCCGTAAATAGCGGCGGTAAGACCGGCAGGACCTCCGCCTATTATAATGATATCGTACATTTTAATATCCTCGTTTTATACATTTAAAAGCTTCTTTAAAGCATCCTTTGTCTGTACTCCGACTGCAGTATTTACTACTTTGCCGTCCTTAAATACCATAAGTGTAGGTACGGCGCGGATGGCGTATTCTGTGGAGATGGCCGGGCAGGCATCTGTATCGAGTTTGGCTACCTTATAGCTGCCGTCTGATTCTTCGGCAAGTTCTTCGATTGTAGGAGCCATCATCTTGCACGGACCGCACCATGTAGCCCAGAAATCTACGAGTACCGGTACATCTGACTTTAATACTTCTTCTTCAAAAGTTGCATCTGTTAATATTATTTCCTTCATAATGTTTACCTCCAATAATTAATTGCGTTCAATCTATATAAGGATTGTACACAATTAATTAGAAGATGTCAACAGTTTATTGATAAATTAAATTTATAGGGAGTATTATTGACATGAAAAATGAGGTTTTATATACTGATAAGATAGGCGATTAAGAAAGGATTAGCTATGTTTGATAAAGAAAGAGTAAGTGAGATATTCGGAAATATTATGAGTGATTATAAAGAAGAGGACAGGTTTATTAATATTGTCGAAACCTGTGAGCAGCCCAACTCTGATGAGGTAAGGACCATCCTGTTAAAACTGCTTGAACTGGTATTTCCCGGGTATTATAAGGACAGGTTTTATCATTTTTATACATTAGACAGCAGGTTGAATGTGCTTTTGGAGGATGTGCTTTACAATCTTTCAAAGCAGATTGAGTGTGCTCTGATGCAGAAAGAAGAGTATAAGGACGCTCCCTGCAACTCGCTTTCGGATGAAGCGGAAAAACTCTGCCTTGATTTTCTTAGCTCTTTCCCAAAAATCAGGAGTTATGTGGAAACCGATGTAAGAGCTACATTCGACGGTGACCCGGCGGCCTTTAATTATATGGAGATAATACTTGCCTATCCCGGGATTTTGGCCATAGCATCCTACAGAATTGCTCATGAGCTTTACGAACTCGGAGTCCCCATGATACCGAGGATAATGACGGAATATGCGCATTCAAAGACAGGTATAGACATTAACCCGGGTGCCAGAATTGATAAGTATTTCTTTATCGACCATGGCACAGGCATAGTAATAGGAGAGACCTGTGTAATAGGAAAGAATGTAAAAATATATCAGGGTGTGACTTTAGGTGCGCTTTCGACAAGAGGCGGACAGAGACTTGCCGGGGTAAGGAGACACCCTACCATAGAGGACAATGTTACCATATATTCAGGAGCGTCTATCCTGGGCGGAGATACGGTAATAGGTCATGATGCGGTAATAGGTGGTAACTCGTTTATTACCTCATCCATAGAACCGTACTCAAGGGTATCTATTAAAAATGTCGAACATGATATAAAGAGCGGCAGGGAAAAAGAGATTACGAGCGGAGAAATAGGCGGCTGATGGCGGTAAGTGTTGACAGGTTAAACCGTATAGTTATTATATCCGGAATGGTCTACAGAAGATACTCACAGAGTGATGAGAATGATGGAGAACAAGCTTTGCGATTCATTTGAAGCTGCTCAGGCAGTAGC
>CAJOOU010000008.1 GCA_905236735.1 uncultured Eubacterium sp.
CTGTCGCACTGTGCGGAAGTATATGCCTTTTTAAATTCTTCGGCTACATCTGCGCTGACTTCATAGCATTCTTTTCCGATGCAGGGTCCGATGCAGCAGATAAGGTCATTGGGATCAGTCCCGAATTCCTTTCGCATCAGTTCGATGGTGTTTCTTCCGATTTTTGTCACGGTTCCGCGCCATCCCGAGTGCGAAAGGCCTATGCACCGTCTCATGGGATCTACGAAAAACAACGGTACACAATCCGCATAGGAGCCAACCAGGCATACTCCCGGTTCGTTAGTAACAAGGCCATCTATGTTATCAAAATTTCTGTCACAAATAACTCCCATGCCTTTGTAGGTAGAATCGATTTTTATGACATTATTGGTATGAGTCTGCGCGGCATATACCATCTGCTCTCTTTTTATGCCGATCGCATCTCCGAAAATCCTGAAGTTTTCTTTTACAGTTTCGGGATCATCACCGACAGTGAAGCTCAGATTCATCTCGGCATACTGCCCCTTGCTGACTCCGCCTTTTCTTGTCGAAAATGCATTCATAAGCCATGGGTATTCGTTCAATTTTTTGTACTGAAGAAATCCCACGTTATCTTTTTCGATATATGTTGTGGTTCTGTTTTTATTTATCATACACCCCATACTCGCATCCAAGATGTGTTACGTTGATATCGTCGATCAGCCTTAATCTGTCTTCTCCGATCTTTTTGTAAAGCAGTATCCTTCCGGTCCCGTTACCGCCGTTCCAGAGTCTGTTGTGACGTTTTTCTCCGTTGGGAGCTTCGTAATTCACGAGAAGCATATCTTTCTTTTTACATCTGAATTTAGTGCGGATCATTGAGGTTGCATTATCCATGTTGACCTGCCAGATTATCTCGTCTTTTGTCTCCCCGCATTTAAAACGCGTTCCCGGAAAAGTCCAGAATTTTGAAAAATTGTACTCATACTCTTTACCCTCATAATAGAAAGCACCCAAGAGCTTATCGTTGAATTCGAACCCAAATGCCTTCGGCTTTCCCCCACCTATATCAAACACACTGTTTTCAAGCTTCTTTCCGGTAATATTGCTGGTAAGGCAGTTGGAAGAGAGCCATATCCATGGGCTTGTGAAATTCTCACCCCAGTTTTTGTCGGCATAGCCGTAGCAGTTGTGCTCGCTGACAGTGTACTTTTCTCCGTTATATTCAACATACCCGCTAAAGCCTGTCTTCATTCCCTCGGCATGCCAGTACATTTCAAAGGCCTTCAGATCACGGAAAAGCTTGCTCGCGCCGTAGCCGACATTGAACGCGATCTTCTTGTTGACCTTAAGATCCCACTTCATCTCGCCGGCATCCGACATATACTCGGGATGTTCTTTCGCTTCTTCATCACTAACGCTCACACTCCCTCGCAGATACCTCTCCGAGGCGTAGCAATCGTCTGCTTCAATACTGAAAGGTGCCGTGGCATGAAGCCTCACTTTCTTCCATGCGAAAAACCTGTGGAGCTGCGCAGCATCCTCACCCCAGCATCCGGCTTTTACCATAAGATATGAAGGCCAAAGACCTTTTTTCTTACTCTCCGGGAGCTGTCCGAAAACAGGCCGTGCCCACCCAAGTTCCGGATTGCAGGTAAAGAATTCTATAAAAAACGCCTTCTCCTCGCCCGTCTTTTCATTTATCCCCGTAAATGAATGCCACCACCAGTCGTAACCGTCGTCGGCAAATATTCCGTCGAGCATGAATTCATCGCGGGTTTTATCGTGTTTATTGAACATAAATATTTCATTCCTTTCGCAGAAAAAACACAAACAAAACGCATCTACAACTAAAATAATAAAGCCTTAACCGCGGAAAAGCAACCACAGGTTAAGGCTTTAAAATTATACTTCCTAGCATAACATAACTTTTGTTTTTTCAACCATCCTTTCCCAACACTTTGTTCTCAAAATCCTTTGGAAGCCTCATGTTATACTTCTTAACATAATATGATAATGATGAGTCCCAAGAATCCATATTTGTCTGTCCTTCCATACTTTATTCTAGCCTCTATGGCCCATCATGTCATTCAACGGGTGGTTGAAAACAGGCTGATGCACTTACATCAGCCTGTTTCTGTCTCGAATCTGCTTTTAAAATACAAATTTGTATTAGATGCCTCACGCACGGCAGCACATTTTCCTTTATCCGCCATCTGCTTTATATATTGGCGCGAGCAACCAAGATATTCCGTAAGATCCGCCGTATCATAAAGCCTTGTTTTAATAAAGACTTTTACATCCTCAAACCCTATCTCTGACTTCTTTCCTTTTTTTCTTAGGAGTTCGGCAGGTATAAACCTTTCTTCTCCCCACTCAATTCCGTTTCCTCCGGGGGAGACTCGAACATTTTCAAATACTTCTTTATCCATCAGAACATTTGCGAACGCTCTGTCATTACCTTTTAGCTTCTGCAGGTCAATAATCCTGCTTTCTTTATCTCTGAAAAACACCAATACTTTGCTGTCACCTAATGCCATAACCTCAAGTACTTTGTGTTCAAATCTTTCCTTTATTTCCGGAAGGATATCTTCTTCCGAAACCCTTTTGAGATATAGTTCGTCCTGTGCACATCTTCCTTCGCTGAGGAGAAGGAGTTTTAATTCGTCATAGCTTTTCAAATTGTTGTCTTTTAAAATGCTTCCGAGGTTTTGACGATCCGGCGGAATGATCCTCTGCCTTACAAACTTTCCGCTCCATTCGGAATCAATACTGTAGATTCCTTTTTTTACATGCCCGGAAAACATAAAAGGAGCGGTCCATTCATCAGTTTCATTTAGGATTTCAGCAAAAAATCTTTTGCTTCTTTCATAATAAAACAGATATCCCAAAATGCTCTCGTTCTTATTTCTCTTTTCACATATCTCAAATACGATCAAGGCTGCACCACCTTTCCCATATCATGTCCTTGATCTTGGTAATGTATTCTTTTTCCATAACATCATCAAGGCCCTCGAAAAGACCATCAAAATCCGTTTCCTTTAATTTCGGTAAGCTTTTCAGGTATTCCCGAGGTATCATTTTGATATTTGCCAGGGCACTGTTTGTTCCAATAAATGACTGAACCTTCCTGTCAGCCATAATATCAAAATCTTCCAGCTCTTCTTTTTTCTGACATCTGCACACCAGACTAAGCCCATGATCAAATAATGGCGCAAGGCGACGGGTTTTCTCTTTTATATTTCTCAGCACTTCAATATTTGCACCATGTCTGTCCCTGTTAAGAACCAGATAATCGATTAGAAGCATCTCACAGATATACTTTTCCCATCCCATTCGCCTGCAAAATTCGTACGGATTCTCTTCTTCTCGCTCCATCAGATAGAAATCTTCCAGACTAATCTTTTGTTCATCACGTTTCTTAAAGTCCTCAGATTCGCAGAGAAAGGTTTCATATTCCTTTCCGTCGATTGTTATAAGTGCATGAATCAGTGTATATTCGAGATGATCAATACTCAAAAGTCTCAGAAGCCTCTGCACAATGATCTCGTTTATGCACTCATGTCCGACTATTCCTTTAATCGGATCATAATCTGAAAGCTTATAATACTTTTTTATCTTTCCTGAATCATCATAAGATTTCAAGAAGGATCCTGCCGTGCCGGAAGATTTGCGGCTTTGAGTCCATTTCAAATATCTCATATCTTTTAATTCTTTGATAATATCATCCATAATAACACCCCTTGAGAAATGTAAATCTCTCTAATACAAAAATACAGAATTGCTTGACAAATGTCAAGTAATTCTGTACGTCAGCAAGTTTTATCGAAAAAAATGTCTGATAGCCTTTATTCCAGCACAAGTTCCTCGCCGGGTGCGATAATGATCCTTCCGGGTGCATCGAAGGATTCGGCTACGGTAAGGTCAAATCCGTTTGAATTGTTGGCGGGTATCATATGGTAAGGAATGCTGTGACTGGCATTAACAAGTTTAGCGCATTCCGACGCCTCGTTCACATCCATGTTGTACACGCCGTCGCAGCAGAAAAATGCGTAATCCAGATTTCTGTCTGCCAGCTCAGGCATCTGCGGCGTGGTGGAAGTATCGCCCGAAACATATAAAGTTTTGCCATTTTCAAAGGTGAGAATATACCCCACGCATTCCTTCACATTATGGTTTTTATTGTATCCTGCCTCTACTGCTTCGACACTCACAAAGCCAAGATCAAAGCTCTGATGCTCGCCGTCCTTTAGGGCCTCCTTCCAAGTGATGGTCTGACATCCCTCGTTCTTATTCTCTATCAGATCGGTTTGCGTGTGATCGTAATGGCTGTGTGTGATCAGGATAAGATCTGCAGCCTTATCATATCCGGTTCCCATAAACGGATCGATATATATGACATTCCCGTCATAAGTCGTTATTCTCATACTTGCATGTCCCTGATACATAAGTGTGGCTGCCTTGCTCATTTCGCTATCCTCCTGTTGTTCCTGCTCAATCTGTTCTTCCCGCTCTATCTGTTCTTCCGGTTCGCTCAATCCTTCCTGCTGTGTTGAAGGTTCTGCCTCAGTCTGTTCTTTCTCTGTTCTATCAGAATTATCAGAGTTTCCATCATCCGAAGATGCCTCTGTCTCAGTTTCGATTTCAATTTTTGTCTCAGCTTCGGTTCTCTGGTTTTTATCAGCAATACTTTCATTCCCGGACTTGCCGCACGAAA
>CAJOOU010000009.1 GCA_905236735.1 uncultured Eubacterium sp.
GACACACCTCTGATTTTTTCGATTTCCAGCCTTGTAATAGGCTGCTTATATGCGATTATGGAAAGAGTCTCAAGCATTACATCGGTAAGTGAGTACTCCTTCTGTTTATTCACGATATTAATCAGGCTGTCATAAAACTCGGCAGATGCACACATCTGATACGCTCCATCGAGTTCTATAATTCTCATACCACGCTCATTTTCATCATATTCTTTTATAAGATTATCAAGCTGTGATTTTACCTCTTTTTTATCAGCTCCCGTAGCTCCCGCTATTTTCTCGGCGGATATGGCTTCCCCTGTACAAAAAAGTATAGCTTCAATATTTGCTTTCAGTTTCTTTCCATCCATAATCTTTTCCTATGCCGCTATTTTCGATGTAATAACAATATCATCATAAAGTCCGTTCTGGCTCACCGTAATCTCCCCGGTTTTTATCATTTCAAGTACAGCCATAAAAGTAACTATAATTTCCATCTTGCTCGTCGCATTTTCTATAACCGTTGTAAAAGAAAATGTTTTGTTTTTGCGGGCATAATCCTGCAGAAAACTCATCTTATCGGGCAGGGTAATCTCCTCTTTTTCTATCTTACCGAATCCCGCGTGAACCCTGTCCACCCTGTTTGCCTGTCTTTTCATTATATCCTTGAAAAGACGGTGCAAATCTCCAAGTTCTATACCGTCACAGATTCTGTCCAAATCTATAGGCTTTGTGTATGACGATACTTCTTCGGGGATAGACGGCTGTTTATAAAATATATGTCCGGCGTCAACCTGTTTTTCCCTCAAAATAATCGACATATACTTATACATCTTATACTGCAAAAGCTGTTCAACAAGTTCTTCCCTCGGGTCTATCTCCTCGCCGTCTTCATCCACCTCAGGCGGCAGCAGCATCTTTGCCTTGATATTAATAAGAGTTGCTGCCATTACCAGAAACTCACTCGCACTGTCAAGATCCTCTTTTGGCATCTCTTCCACATACTCAAGATACTGTTTTGTAATCTCAACTATGGGAATATCATAGATATTGACTTTATTTTTCTCTATTAAATGCAAAAGAAGATCCAGAGGACCTTCAAATGCTTCAAGCTTCAGCTTCAGTTCCATAAATACCGTTTACTCTCCCAGATACGCCTTCCTTACGGAATCATCATTCATAAGTTCTTTCGCATTGCCTGAAAGAACAATTTTACCCGTTTCAAGTACATACGCTCTGTCTGCAATCGAAAGTGCTTTTTTCGCATTCTGTTCAACAAGAAGAACCGTTGTGCCCTCTGCCGATACCTTTTCAATAATGTTAAAGATTTCCCCTACAAAAATCGGTGAAAGTCCCATTGAAGGCTCATCCATAAGAATAATGCGCGGACGCGACATAAGAGCCCTTCCCATCGCAAGCATCTGCTGTTCACCTCCGGATAATGTACCCGCAAGCTGGTTTCTTCTCTCTTTTAACCTCGGAAAACTATTATATACTTTTTCGAGGCTTTCCGCAATCTCAGCCTTGTTGTTTCTGGTATAAGCCCCGAGTCTTAAGTTTTCGATTACAGTCAGTTGTGAAAACACCCTTCTTCCTTCAGGCACATGAGCCATACCCATTGTTACGATTTTATGTCCCGGTACCTTTGTTATATCCACACCGTCAAACATGATGCTGCCGCTTTTGGGTGTAAGCATTCCCGTAATTGTCTGAAGAGTTGTGGTTTTACCTGCTCCGTTAGAGCCTATAAGGGCGATAACTTCACCTTCGTTTACCTCAAAGGATATACCTTTGATAGCCGCTATCATGCCATAATAAACCTCAAGATCCTTAATCTCAAGCATAGCCATAAGTCATTTTCTCCTATTCTCCCAGATATGCTTTTATAACTTCCGGATTGGCAAGCACATCCGCTGTATTTCCCTGAGCAAGCTCAGTACCGAAATTAAGCACGGTCAGTTTTTCGCAAATTCCCGACACAAGCTTCATATCATGCTCAATTAAAAGCACTGTCATATCAAACTTATCCCTGATAAGATGAATCGTATCCATAAGTTCTCCGGTCTCATTGGGGTTCATTCCCGCCGCCGGCTCATCCAAAAGAAGAAGTTTCGGATTGGTAGCAAGAGCTCTGGCTATTTCGAGTTTCCTCTGTTTTCCGTAAGGAAGATTAGAAGCCAGAATCTCAGCCTCATCGTCAAGGTCAAATACCTTCAAAAGTTCCATCGCCCTTTCCGTCATAGCCTTTTCCGTTTTAAAATACTTAGGCAGACGAAGTACTCCCGTTAGCGTAGAATATTTATAGCTGTTGTGGAGACCTGTTTTAACATTGTCAAGCACAGACAAATCTTCAAATAATCTTATATTCTGAAATGTTCTTGCTATACCGGCTTTGTTTATATCAGCCGTCTTCATTCCGTTTATAACCCTGCCGTCAAGACAGATTTCCCCGTCAGTTGGTTTATATACGCCTGTAAGCATATTAAATACCGTAGTTTTGCCGGCACCGTTTGGACCGATGAGTCCGTACAGCTGTCCCTTTTCTATTGTCATATTCAGGTTGTCAACAGCACGAAGTCCGCCAAAGGAGATGCCCAGGTTTTTAATTTCCAAAAGTGCCATTATGCCTCCTCCTTTGCATTCTTTTTAAATCTTGCCTTTACCCTGCTTCTAAATTCCACCATTGCCGGTGACCAGTTATAAAGCATCATAACTATCAAAAGAATAGCATATATAAGCATACGATAATTCGAAAGTCCCCTGAGCAGTTCGGGCAGCATGGTAAGTATTACCGCCGCAATAATTGAGCCCCTGAAGTTTCCGAGTCCGCCAAGTACAACAAAAACAAGTATCAGTATGGACATATTGAAATCAAACTTTGATGCCGTAACAGATGAAAGGAAATGAGAATAAAGTACTCCCGCCGTTCCGGCTATGGCCGCCGATACGGTAAAAGCAATGAGTTTGTATTTGGTAATATTAATTCCGACCGACTCTGCCGCAATGCGGTTGTCCCTTATAGACTGAATCGCGCGCCCGGTCCTGCTGTTTACAAGAAATACGCAGATTACAAGAGCAAGCACGGTAAGAATCACTCCGATGGTAAATGTTGTCACCCTGGGTGTACCCATTATACCCTTTGCGCCGTCAATTATCATCTTACCTCCGTCCTCAAGCTCTACAGTATCATTTATTATCGAAATATGTATCCCCTTTGAATCCACTCCGAGATAGAATACATTGAGAATACCCTTAATAATCTCTCCGAATGCCAGAGTAACAATGGCAAGATAATCTCCGTTGAGTCTGAGAACCGGTATGCCAATCAAAAATCCGAATAAGGCCGCAACAAGGGTGCCTAAAACAAGGGCGATAAAAAACCTTATGCCGATATTGGGAATAATATCCGCAGCCCCTTGCGTAAATGTCGCACTTACAAAAGCACCGACCGACATAAATCCGGCATGTCCCAGAGAAAGCTCTCCAAGATATCCCACGCAAAGGTTGAGTGCAATCGCCACCACCGTATAAATACATACATCAGCCACAAGGGACTTCAATGTACTTGAAAGATTTCCCGTAGCCCCAAGTATTATTATTACAATATAAATAACCAATATGCCGGCAATTGTATCGAGCATATGAATTGTAGGTTTTTTGAATGTGTTTCTAATCTGTTTAATCTTACTCATCTTAATCACCTACACTTTCTCTCTGATCTTCTTGCCGAAAAGTCCGGTAGGCTTAACCAAAAGTACAACAATAAGCACAGCAAAAACAATTGCATTGGCAAGCTGTGTTGAAATGTAGGCACTTGAAAGATCCTCGATTATACCGAGCAAAAGTCCGCCGACAAAAGCTCCCGGCACTGAGCCTATACCGCCGAATACGGCAGCCGTAAAAGCCTTGATACCCGGAAGTGCTCCCGTATAAGGATTGAGTGAATGATACTGCGAGCATAAAAGCACACCCGCTATTGCAGCAAGTCCCGAGCCTATTGCAAATGTAAGTGAAATGGTTTTATTAACATTAACGCCCATAAGCTGTGCCGCCTCACGATCTTCCGATACGGCAAGCATAGCCTGTCCGGCCTTTGTTTTCTTAATGAATAAAAGCAGTGCCGCCATAATAACAAGACAGCAGATAATAGCAAGCACGGCTGTTCCCGATATGGTAAGCGCACCACCCGCAAGTTTAAGTGACGGGAGCGAGAGCACATCCGGGAATGATTTGGTATCTGCCCCAAAAAGAAGAAGGGCAACATTTTCAAGCAGGTAACTTACTCCGATAGCGGTAATAAGAACCGCCAGAGAAGCCACCTTTCTAAGCGGCTTATAAGCAATTTTTTCAATAACAATACCGAGCAGCGTACAAATAACCACGCTAAGGAGAATGCCCAAAAGAGGATTTACTCCCGATGATGCCACGGCATAAAAAACAATATAAGAACCCACCATGATTACATCACCGTGAGCGAAATTAAGCATCTTGGCAATACCGTATACCATGGTATAGCCGAGAGCCATAATAGCATAAATACTTCCTAAACTGATTCCGAAAATAAGATTTTGCAAAAACTGCATTACTCTTCCCTACCTTAGCTAAAATTGTCATCTACACGAAGACGGGCAATTCCCCGTCTTCGCATAAAATGACATATAAATGTTTTTCAATTACTCAGCAGATACATATACTCCGTCCTGAATGATTACAGCACGAGGTCCCTTACTTACAGCACCCGAAGCATCCCAGGTCATATCCTCACCAGTAACTCCGTTAACTGTAATCTGAGTCATGGCACTCTTTAATGCTTCACACATATCAGAGATAGACATATCAGGAGTAACACCTGATTCTTCGATTGCTGCCTTGATAATATAGATAGCATCGTAAGCATCGGCTGCGAACTGGTTAGGAGTCTCACCGTATGCTGCTTCATAAGCGCTTACAAAGTTTACTGTAGCATCATCCTCTGCATCTGCTGCAAACGGTGTAAGAAGATATACACCCTCTGCAAGTGATGTATCAAAACCTTCAAGGGTAAGGATACCGTCCATACCGTCTACACCGAAGAAGATCGGGTCATATCCCATCGCATCAGCCTGCTGGAATACGATTGAAGCTTCTGTGTAGTAGAAAGGAAGGAATAAAAGGTCTGCTCCGGCTGCCTGTGCTGCCTGAAGCTGTGTAGAAAAGTCTGTCTTTGTATCGTCTGTAAATGTTCCTTCGTATACTACATTAAGACCGAGTGTTTCAGCCTCTTCGATAAATGTCTCATAGATTCCTGATGAATATACATCAGCACTGTTATATAAAACAGCGATGTTTGAGCCAAGTCCTGTCTCTGCCATATAGTCTGCCGAAGCTACACCCTGGTTAGGATCTGTAAAGCAAACCTGGAAGATGTTGTCACCGAGTGCAATAACATCTGTAGATGAAGCTGACGGTGTAAGTTCAAACATATTGTCTGCTGCTGTTTCTGCACCAACTGCGATACACGGGTTTGTTGTAACAGTACCCATAAGTATCTGCATACCCCAGTCCTTAAGAGAGTTGTATGCATTTACGGATTTCTCCGCATCATGTACATCATCTTCAAACTTGTATGCAATCTGGTATCCGTTTATACCACCGGCTGCATTGATTTCATCAACAGCTATCTGTGCGCCGTTCATAACAGCACTACCGTAGATTGCTGCCGCACCTGTTGTAGGTCCGATTGCACCGATATAAAATGTGCCTTCTGCGCCCTGCTCTGCAGTCGCAGTGTCGGAAGCTTCGCCCGATGCCGAAGATGATGCATCAGAAGAACCACAGCCGGCAATAAGTGACATTGCCATTGCAGCAACTAAAATGCTGCTTAAGATTTTCTTAATCTTTCTCATAATTTCCTCCTATGTTAAATACATATTTAAACAAGAAAAGCGTTCCGCATCATACGGATGAGGAACGCCCTTGTTCAGCGTTTATATAGTATAACTTTAAAGCGCTGATGTCAAGAAGTTTGTATTAAAAATTATACATCATTGTTATTCAAAGTAATGTCAAGCACCTCTGCCATATCATTGATTCTGATATTAAAAGTATGGGTCCCGAGACCCTTGGATACTATCATCGTTCTTCCGTCTTCGTCAAATCTTCCGGCATCATATTTTGGAAAAAAAGTAAGGTTCGGGGAAATAACAGCCCCTATAAACGGCAGTCTTATAAGTCCGCCATGGGTATGTCCGCTTAGCACAAGACCTGCTCCGGTCTCCTTATAGTTTTCAAAATAATCCGGATTATGGGCGAGCAAAATCTCATAGTCTGATTCTCTCTCATCCGTAGCAAGGCTTTTTACATATCCTCTGTCCATCTTGACCTTCTTTAATTTGCGGTAATATCCAAGGTCAATGGAAAGGCCCGTAATCTTAATCCTTTTTTCGCCGATTCGGACAATCTGAGATAAATTATCAAGATAAAAAATCCCCGCCTTTTCCAACTCCGAAAAATAGTATTCGTAGATTTCCCGTCTTATGCCTTTGGACGATTTCATCCTTTCCTCATGATTTCCCGGCGAGTAATACACCGGTGCAATCCCGCAAATCGTCTTAAGAAAGGCAAGTTCATCATCCACCGCTTTTTGTATGTTGTCTCCGTAAAGCTGTTCATACCTTTCGTTTTTAAGAGCGGTTACAAGGTCTCCGGGTATACATATTATATCCGGACTTATATTTTTTACGGCACTTATGAGTCTTTCGTTTTCTTTTCCGTATTTTTTGCCATGCAAATCACTGATTACACAGACCTTAAGACCAACCGGTGCCTTTACCGAGTAGGAAGTTATGCAAAATCTGTCAAGTCTACCCATTAATTACACCAAACAGACTCTCGGCAAGTCTGTCCCTTGCATTGGCAGGTATCTTCCAGTTGCCCCGCTCTCCTTCGGCAGCTATCAGTTCAAGTATTTCGTTATTGTATTTGCCGCTTGCAATCATCTTTTTACACATCTGTTCAGCGCCCATATTTTCATCATTGTCAACAATATCATAATATCCGGAAAAACCGTCGGCAATATGCATTATATCCACAAGCAATGCATTCTCATGCTCCTTGTATCTGTAGTCATTTGGGAAGCCCGTTTCATCATAATTCTTTCCGAATCCCATTACCATAGGTACATATTCTTTGAGTTTTTCATCCTTTTGTAAAAACGCACTGCTGATATAAATATTCTCGGAAAGTATATCCTTTTCCTCATCGGTTATATTTCTGATAACGATGTTGGAAACAGCTCCGATAAAGCCATAGCCGCAGTTATAAATGAAAGTGGCATTGCCGAGGTAATACATTATCTCTGAGAACCTTTCCTCAACCTCATCTTCGTCCCTGCATCCGCATACGCCCACCAGCATCTCCGGTCTTCTCGAATATATATACTTGAGCAGACTTTCAGCGCCAAGGTGGATAAAATTAGCCTTAAAAAGTCCATCAATATTTATTTGTGCCATAATGCCCAAAAGAAGTTCAATAAACTCATCCGCATCATCCACATATCCCGAAACACCCATTACCGACTGATAGAGTCTTCTCGATACATAGGCCTCATTATCAACCTTCTTTAAATGCTTAAGATATTCCACCCATTCATTTACTATGGTTGCTATATAGGATATATTGATTAGTTCGTTGTTCTGCTCGGCAAACCTGTAAAGCCTTATCATTGTTGGAACAAAAAATACCATCAGATGGAATTTTCTCTCCCTTACCTTTTCTGCATCCTCTGCCTTAACGATGTAGTCGTTATTATAATCCCAGAATATCCTGTGTAGCCTGAAGGATTCCTTTGCACCGATTTCACCAAGCAGGTATCTCAGTTTGTGGTATGCCGTAAAAAGTCTTACATAAATATCATTATCATCGGCCGCCCTTTGGGTATGTCTCTTATATATATCCGCCATAAATTCCATTGCATGATGGTAATGCGGATTGTCCGGCTCCTGCTTATAATAAAAGATAATATTTGACGCCACCATCCTTATAAAAAAGACATCAATGTACTCTCTGGCCTCATCATCGGTAAAATGCAGATAATCCTTTATATCATTTTCAACAAAAAAGTTATATTCCTCGTCAAGGAACTCAAGGCATCTCTCAAAGCTGGTCTCCGGCTTTTCGGCAACAAAGACCGCCATACCCAGGTATGAATCGTAAAGTTCTTTTCTAACGGAATGCTTCACAATATTGTCCATATAGTTTTTGTATTCCCTGAGTTTCTTATAATATTCCATACACCTTTTCTCATATGCATGAGACGGTATGTTCTGGTAGGCGTTTACCAGAATAATCAGAGCATAAATATGTTCTTCGGTAGCTCCCTTTTTTTCAAAATACGCTTCAAGCACTTCGGCCATTTTAACTACAACATAGAGTTCAGCCTGGCCGTCAATATACATTCTCCAGATTTCTTCTATTATGTCTGCGGCAATTTTATCATTCAGCTTTTTCTCACCGTTTATTATCGGATTAATGTACCGTTCGATAAGTATTTCCGTCTTTTCAAAAAGTTCAGGTATGGCAATCTGCCTCTCTTCAACCGCTCTTTTAAATCCTGACGGATTTTTTGCTTTAAAAAGCTTTTCTTTGAGTTTTTGTTCAGTGTCAAAATTATGTCTGAATTTTTCGTAGAAGAAGTGATAATCATCTTCTCCTGCCACACCGATAAAGTATCCGTTCTTACCCTCGGACTTTACCTTGCCCACGGCCCCGAGAGCATATCCGGTAAAATTCCATAAATCCATATCATAATCCGGTATCATATATACATATCCCTGGGATACCGTAATATATCTGTCTATGTCGGAATTTATGTTTTCTATCTTGAGAGCCTTTATCGCCGCCTTAACCGACTGGGCTATTTCTTCCAGTCTGTCTCTTTCGGCATAAGGTGCAAGAATAATAAACTCGTCCCCTGCAATCCTGTAAACCCTCTCATCATCAATAAGAACGCCCTTTACCGCCCCACCTATTCTCTTAAGCCACTGGTCTCCGTTTAAATGTCCATAGGTGGAATTAACTTCTTTAAAGTTATCGACATTAACTATACCCATGGCAATATATGCCTCATCACTGTTGCATTCACTGCAGTATTTTTTGAAGTCTCTCTCAAGGGTATAGCTGTCATAAACCCCCGTAAGCATATCTATATGAAGCTCCGCTTCAGCAACATCCATATAATTATCCGAAGTATGAAGCTCTATCATCATATCCATAGTATTTGACTTAAATATCTTGTAGATATCGTTCTGTTTAGACTGGAAGTTCATAAACTCTACACAGCTGAGGAGATATCTTTGCTCATTTCCCGCAGCCTTATAATACCTGCTCCAATACCAGGAGTTTTTCATATAGAGGATGTTTACATCCTTCTCCTCCGCAAACGCCTCATACTTTTGAAGTACCTTTTCCCATCTGTCAAAGTCTTCAATCTCGGCAAGGATATTAATAAGTTTCTCAAGATTCCTGCTGTAGCTTTCAGCTTCCGGGTTATCAATAATTCCGTCAATTACGAGACCGAGCACATCATGAATAGACTCCTTATTACCTTCCGCAAGGTTTATATTGCACTCAGCCAGAAATATTTCGTTATCAAATTTTCTTTTTTCGGATTTGGCATTGAAATCTCTTGCCTTATTGAGATAAAATTTGCTGTTTTCCACAAATCCCGCCCCGAGATTAACAAGGGTGAGTTTGATATTTATCTGTGTCGCAAGTCTGTAATAATCATCTTCCATCCTGCAGATAGGATCATCGAGAGTCCTTTCTGCCTTCATAAGGAAATCGGCCGAGCGTCTGTACTGATTAATATGCAGATATGCCGAGCCTATCTCATGATAGATATTTGATATCATAAACAAATCCCCGCTTTTTCTTGCAATATCAAGAGCAAGCAGATAGTTGTTCATTGCCGTATCTTCGTTTTCATATATTACATTGGCCTTAGCCATAAGACAAAGCACGGTTATCTTTAGTTTCTGGTCATCTACACAGTTTAAAAGTCCGGCCATAAACCTTAAGATTTCAAGGGTCTCTTCATACTTAAAATCACCGAGAGTCCGCTCAAGTCTCTCTATATATTCTTCCATCTGTTTAACAATCTCTTCAGAATTTCCCATACTCTTACCTCTCCACAAACAAGTTAATCAAAACTGTAATAAGTCAGTTTGAGTATAACATAAAAAACAGGAGTGCACCATTATAATTTTACAATGGTACACTCCCGCATATTTTAAATTATTTATGCTTTATTTCTTAGCCTTTGCAGCATCGAAACGAGCAAGCATTGAACGAGGTGAAGCATAAGCTCTCTCGTATCTCGGGCACTCTTCGTATCCCGGAATACCTGCAAGGTATTTAGCGATCTTTTTGAGCTCTTCAAGATCATATCTGCTCATAAGAGTGATTTCCTCCATAAGCGGTGATCCACCACCGTGTACACCTGCAACTGCCTGAGCAGCTTCGAATGAATCACAAAGCTTGTTCTCCATCATTCTCATTACTCTGTGAGTATCTTCTGTAGACCATGCCGGATTTCTCTGGATGTACTTATTGCAAAGC
>CAJOOU010000010.1 GCA_905236735.1 uncultured Eubacterium sp.
AAAAAAACAAATGCTAATATACTACACAAGTAAATAATGTGATTACGAAGGCGTAATTATCCTTATGGGTAGTTGCGCCTTTTTTTTGAATTATTGAATTGTCAAATTATTAGACAATTTGGAGAAAGGAAAGCTTATGAGTGAAAGATGGAATGAAAAAACCGCAGTAAAGAAGGGACTTTATGACCCGGCATTTGAGCATGATGCCTGTGGAATAGGCGCAGTAGTAAACATCAGAGGGATAAAGACACATGATACCGTGGAAAATGCTTTAAAGATAGTGGAGAATTTAAAGCACAGAGCCGGAAAGGATGCAGACGGTCAGACAGGAGACGGAGTAGGTATCCTGCTGCAGATATCGCACAGTTTCTTTAAAAAGGTCTCTAAACAGCTCGGCATGGAGATAGGAGATGAGAGGGACTACGCTGTCGGAATGTTTTTCTTTCCACAGAGTGAGCTTCAGAGAAACCAGGCAAAAAAGATGTTTGAGGTAATTGTCGAAAAGGAGGGAATGGAGTTTCTCGGATGGAGACAGGTACCGATAAATGCGGGAGTAATCGGTAAAAAGGCTCTTGATGCTATGCCGTACATAATGCAGGGCTTTGTAAAGAGACCTGAAAATACCGGAAAAGGTCTTGAATTTGACAGAAGGCTCTATATTGCAAGAAGGGTTTTTGAACAGTCCAATGATAATACCTATGTGGCATCACTTTCAAGCAGAACGATAGTGTATAAGGGAATGTTTCTGGTAGAGCAGCTTAAGGCATTTTTCCCGGATTTGCAGGATGAGGATTATAAGACGGCGATTGCCACAGTGCATTCAAGGTTTTCAACCAATACCAATCCGAGCTGGGAGAGGGCTCATCCCAACCGCTTCATTGTACACAACGGAGAAATAAATACCATAAGAGGTAATGCCGATAAGATGGCAGCAAGGGAAGAAACAATGGAGTCTGAACATCTTAAGGGACAGTTCCAGAAGGTTTTGCCGATAATAAACAGCGAGGGGTCGGACTCGGCAATGCTTGACAATACTCTTGAGTTTCTGGTAATGAGCGGGATGGATCTGCCCAAGGCGGTAATGATAATGATACCCGAGCCCTGGTCAAACAACCATATAATGCCTCAGAAGAGAAAGGATTTTTACCAGTACTATGCCACGATGATGGAGCCGTGGGACGGCCCTGCCTCCATCCTGTTTTCGGACGGAGATATTATGGGGGCCGTGCTTGACAGAAACGGACTTCGCCCGTCGAGATATTACATCACAGATGATGATTATCTGGTGCTTTCATCTGAGGTGGGAGTACTTGAAATTTCGCCTGAAAAGATAGTCAAAAAAGACAGACTCAAACCCGGCAAGATGCTTTTGGTGGATACTGTAAAAGGCTGCGTGATAGATGATGATAAACTTAAGGATTATTACGCAGGGCAAAAGCCTTACGGAGAGTGGCTCGACAGAAACATAGTTGAACTTAAAAATCTGAGGATACCAAACGAAAGCGTGCCGGGCTATGAGGAAGAAGAACTTGAAAGGATGCAGAAGGCATTTGGTTATACCTATGAATCAGTAAAAGAACAGATACTTTCAATGGCCAAAAACGGCATAGAAAAGACTGAGGCCATGGGTACCGATACTCCTCTTGCAGCTCTTTCGGGCAACAGGGAACCGCTCTTTAATTACTTCAAACAGCTTTTTGCCCAGGTAACCAATCCGCCAATCGACTCTATCAGGGAGGAAATAGTTACTTCGACCGCAGTCTACATAGGAGAGGCGGGAAACATTCTTGAGGATAGGGCTGATAACTGTAAGGTACTTAAGATAAACAATCCCATATTGACCAACACCGACATCATGAAGATAAAAAGCATGAAGGTGGAAGGATTCAAGGTAGAGACAATACCTGTCATCTACTACAAAAACACATCTCTGGAAAAGGCTGTAGACAGACTTTATGTGGAGGTAGACAGGGCATACAGGGATGGAGCAAACATAATAATACTTTCCGACAGAGGGGTGGATGAAAACCATGTGGCTATACCTTCTCTTCTGGCGGTATCGGCTCTGCAGCAGTATCTCGTAAGAACAAAAAAACGAACCTCGCTTTCGATCATCTTAGAGTCGGGAGAACCAAGAGAAGTACATCATTTTGCCACTCTTCTAGGATATGGAGCAACAGCGGTTAACCCGTATCTTGCCCAGGATACGGTAAAGGCTCTGGTGGATGAAAAACTTCTGGCAAAGGATTATTATGCCGCCATAGATGATTACAACAACGCCATCATTCACGGTATTGTCAAGATAGCTGCCAAAATGGGAATTTCCACTATTCAGTCATATATGGGTTCAAAAATATTTGAGGCCATAGGAATAGATAAAACTGTTATAGACAGGTATTTTACCAATACGGTAAGCCGTATCGGAGGCATAACCTTAGAGGATATTCAAAAAGATGTGGACACCCTGCATTCGGCAGCATATGACCCGCTTGGACTTGAAACCGACAGAACTCTTGATTCAAAGGGCAGGCACAAGGCAAGAAGCGGAGCCGATGCCCATCTTTACAATCCGGAGACCATCCATCTCCTCCAGCTTGCAACAAGGAAGGGAGACTATGGGATATTCAAACAGTTTACCCAAAGGATTGATGAGGAGGAAATGAGCACCAATATAAGAGGACTCATAGATTTCAACTATCCCAAAAGGTCTGTGGATATAAGTGAAGTTGAGAGTGCGGAAAGCATTGTAAAAAGGTTTAAGACAGGAGCTATGTCGTACGGCTCAATATCCAAGGAGGCGCATGAGACTCTGGCTATTGCCATGAACAATCTTGGCGGAAAGTCAAATACGGGAGAAGGCGGAGAAGAAGAGTCGAGACTTGAGATATCTCCGGACGGCAAAAACCGGTGCTCGGCCATAAAACAGGTGGCATCGGGCAGATTCGGAGTAACGAGCAGATATCTTACCAGCGCAAAGGAAATACAGATAAAGATGGCTCAGGGAGCAAAGCCGGGAGAGGGAGGACATCTCCCGGGCAAAAAGGTTTATCCGTGGATAGCAAAGACAAGGCTTTCCACACCGGGAGTATCCCTTATATCACCGCCGCCGCATCACGATATTTATTCTATCGAAGACCTGGAACAGCTGATATATGACCTTAAAAATGCCAACAGGGACGCGAGGATTTCGGTAAAACTGGTATCCGAAGCGGGAGTAGGTACGGTTGCTGCCGGAGTGGCAAAGGCAGGAGCGCAGGTAATCCTTATTTCCGGTTATGACGGAGGCACGGGAGCGGCTCCGGCAAGTTCCATACATAATGCCGGTCTGCCGTGGGAGCTCGGACTTGCAGAGACCCATCAGACACTTATCATGAACGGGCTCAGAGACAAGGTAAGGGTGGAAACAGACGGAAAACTGCTTACCGGAAGGGATGTTGCCATAGCCGCAGCTTTGGGAGCGGAAGAGTTCGGATTTGCAACAGGGCCACTGGTGAGCATGGGCTGTGTAATGATGAGAGTCTGTAACCTGGATACCTGCCCGGCAGGTATAGCCACGCAGAATCCGGAGCTTAGGAAGAGGTTTGCCGGAAAGCCGGAATATGTTGAAAACTTTATGCTTTTTATAGCCGAAGAACTCAGGGAATACATGGCCCGCCTCGGCATAAGAAAGCTGGATGATCTGGTGGGCAGAAGTGACCTTCTTAAAGTAAGGGATGAGCTTTCGGAAAGTGCAGCAAAACTTGACCTGAAAAATATTCTGGAAAATCCTTTTGCATCGCCTAAAGACAAGGTTATCTTCAATCCGAAGCATGTATATGATTTCGGACTTAAGAATACAAAGGATATAAAGGTGCTGCTTGCAAAGATGGAAACATATCTTGACAAGAAACAAGGCAGGTCTGTATCCGTACATGTGGATAATACCGACAGGGCATTCGGCTCAATATTCGGTTCGGAGATAACCAAAAGATATGAAAATACCCTTGATGATGACAGCTACATCGTAAGGTGTACGGGAGCAGGCGGTCAGAGTTTCGGAGCCTTTATACCAAAGGGACTTACCCTGGAGCTTGAAGGTGATTCGAATGACTACTTCGGAAAAGGATTATCGGGAGGAAAGCTTATTGTATATCCGCCGGAAAATGCAGGTTATAAGGCAGAAGAAAATATTATCATCGGAAATGTGGCTCTTTATGGCGCAACAAGCGGTAAAGCCTTTATAAACGGTGTGGCAGGAGAAAGATTCTGTGTAAGGAATTCCGGAGCCAGTGCTGTTGTAGAGGGAGTGGGAGACCACGGCTGCGAATATATGACGGGAGGAAGGGTCGTTGTACTTGGCAAAACCGGAAAGAATTTTGCTGCAGGTATGAGCGGTGGAATCGCCTATGTACTTGACGAGGACAATGATTTATATATGCGTACCAACAAGGAAATGGTATTAAACGAACCTCTCGTAAATAAATATGATGTTCAGGAGCTTAAGGAAATGATTGCGGAACATGTGAGACTTACGGGCTCTGAAAAAGGCACAGCAATACTTGAAAACTTCAGTGAATATCTGCCTAAGTTTAAAAAGATTATTCCTCATGATTTCGGAAGGATGCTTTCCGAGATTGCGATTATGGAAGAAAAGGGACTCAACCC
>CAJOOU010000011.1 GCA_905236735.1 uncultured Eubacterium sp.
ATAAGCCTCTCTTCTTTTTCCCTTATTTTATCCATCCCTGTTTCATTTATAAACTTAATCGCAGCCCCAAGTCCGACTATACCATGTCCGTTAAGCGTCCCTGCCTCCAGGCAGTCCGGCATTTTATCGGGGTGCTCGTGCGAAAATGTCTGTGAGCCGCTTCCTCCGGTTTTAAAATGCCTGATATCTACTCCGTTTCTTACATAAATTCCCCCTGTACCCTGAGGCCCCATAAGACTCTTGTGTCCGGTAAAGCAGAGAATATCTATCCCGGCCTTTTGCACATCAATATCAAAGACCCCTGCCGTCTGCGAAGCATCCACAATAAATAAAAGTCCGTTTTCCTTTGCTATTTCGCCTATTCTATTTATGTCAACCAGATTCCCTGTCAGATTAGAGCCATGGGTTGTAATAATTGCAGCCGTATCCTTTCTTATTTCCCTCCTTATACCTTCCGGGTCAATAAGTCCCCTTTCGTCTGTTTTCACAAAGCTGATGTTTACTCCGTCTGCCTGCCTTTCATACAAAGGTCTTAGCACGGAATTATGTTCAAGCACTGTGGTTATAACATGTGAGCCTGTGGGTATGGCGCATTTTATCGCTATATTTAACGCTTCTGTAGAATTTGAAGTAAAGGCTATCCTCGACTCATCCTCCGCATTAAACAACCTTGCCAAAAGTTCTCTCGTCTCATATACTTTCATAGCCGCAGATACAGCTGTCCTGTGAGCGCCTCTCGAAGTATTTCCCATGCTGTTTATCGCATCACACACAGCCTCTTTAACACTATCCGGTTTTACAAGCGTTGTTGCCGCATTATCAAGGTAAATCATTTTTCCTCCATTGCTTTAAGAGATGCTCCTATTGCGCCTGCATATCTTGCGAGTGGCGCACTTATCACGGGTTTGCCCAGCTTTTCCCCAAGCATTTCTCTGAGAAAATCTACCTCACAGAGTCCTCCCGTAAGCACCACATTTTCACTTGCCGCCGCAAACTTCTTTGCCAGGGATGCGACCTTTTCTGCGATGGATTCAGTTATAGCATAGGCAATATCTTTTCTCTCTATTCCGCTTCCTATCAGGCTTATTATTTCTGACTCTGCAAAAACCGTACACATTGAACTTATCTTTACTCCGCTGCCGTCTCTTGCCATAGAGCAAAGCTCATCCGGACTAAGCGCCAGAGCATTACTCATGACCTCAAGAAATCTCCCCGTACCCGCAGAGCACTTGTCGTTCATAATAAAGTCGGACACCTTACCGTTTTGCAAAGATATTATCTTTGTATCCTGTCCGCCTATATCTATTACCGTCATATCTGCCCTGTCAAACAAAAATCCCGCTCCAAGACCATGACATGTAATCTCTGTAACCACAGAATCCGCATAAGGCACAGATATCCTGCCGTATCCTGTGGCAATACATCTGAGTTTTTCCGCATCAAATCCGTTTTTTGAAAGTGCACTTTTTATTTCTTCCGCTGCCTTCGGGCTGCTCCATCCGGTAGGAATACTGTCCTTATATACTATGTTTTTATCATCATCCATTACCGCAAATTTGGCGCAGGTTGATCCAATATCTATTCCTATATAATTCATATACCTACTTTACAGCATTTCTATAAATGCCGCAATCCTCGTATTAAGCTGTCCTATATCCGAAGATGAATAATCCGTTTCCACGCAGATATAGGGTACGCCTTTATTATTTACAAAACGCTTTATGCCCCTGCTTTCAAGATTATAGGTATGACAGGCTGTAAGTGTCATCTCGACCACTCCGTCTACCTTAAACTCATCAAGCATTCTTCCAAGCAGGTCATATCTGTTTTCATTGGGAGTCATTACAGAGCAGCCTATCTCTAAATACCTTTCGGCTATTGCACCAAGGATATCTTCGGCATTTTCATCTATCAGTCTGTCATACTGCTTTGCTCCGCTGCAGTTTTCGAAGGCAACCACCACTCCTCCGTTATCCTCTACAGCGCGGATTACCTTTTCCGTTGCTCCACCGATTGGGCAGCCTGTTATAAGTATTCTTTTTGCCCGGGGCTGCATTTTCCCTTCCCCGTACTCATCCTCTATCCGTTTTGCCACAGCCCTTATTTCAGATACAGCTTCATTTTTATCAAACTTAAATCCTGCTCCGTAAAGTACCTTAAACATATCATATCCGGATACGGGCACAGGGTCATAAGCCATCAGACTCATAAGTTCCTTTTGAGCCTTCCTGAATTCATTAGTAAGCCGTACACTGTCTCTTAACTCTTCATCCGTTATCTTTTTTCCGAATTTTTCCTCAATGTATTCCTTTAATCTCTCAAGTTCACTTTTCCACAGCCTGAGAGCCTCAATGCTTTGGGTATTGGGCAGTTCCATAATAAACACATCCTTAAATTCACCCATATATTCATACATCTTTTTCTTTCCGTCGCAGGTGGTCTCACCTACCACAATATCCGAAAAGAAAAAATACGGACATTTGTCCGTTTTTGCAAATCCGTAGCTTGAATTTATAAGAGGACAAAGGTTTTTGGGCAAATCCTCCTCGGCTGCCGGAATCGTCTCATCCGAAGTTGAGCACAGTGACACCGTGGCAGCCCCTGCAGCCATAGCCAGTTCCTGAGGGAAATATGTACAATACGAACCCACAACAGGTATTCCCTTTTCCTTTATTTCTTTTACGGTAAGAAAAGAATTCTTTCTCTGCTCCGCAAACTCTTCAAAAATCTCCGGCAACTCTTTAACTATATCCATATTATACCTCCATCTTGTTTATAATTTATCAAATTAATAATTGTTCATTAAAAAGAGGAGCAGCGGTTACCCCACTGCTCCACCGTTTATTTATGGAAATGCTTGTATTTCATGCACCTCTTCTGTTTGAATTAACCACAGCATTTGCAGGCATCATCACCCAGAATTGTAATGTCAAGATAATTATCTATCTTTTCATCCTTATCAGTAGCCTTGTCGACCCGTACGGCGCAAACCTTGTACTCAGGAGCTTTCGCAATAGTATCAAGCGCATCAATGGTAAGCCAGTTTGCATTACCATCCGTAAAGTGGAACGGCATCCAGCACTCGCCCTTGGATGTTTTGTCTGATACGCGGGCCTGAGATTTGATTGCGCTTCGTCTTGATGATACTCTGACCATATCTCCGTCTTCAATTCCAAGTGCTTTTGCATCCTCGGTATTGATTTCGATGAAAGACGAATCTGCAATATTGTTTATTCCGTCCTCGCGTCCCGTCATTGCGCAGTTGTTGTAATGATAAAGGATACGACCTGTCATCATAAGAAGCGGGTATTCCTCGTCCGGAAGCTCCTGAGACGGTACATATTCCGCAATGTAATATGTACCC
>CAJOOU010000012.1 GCA_905236735.1 uncultured Eubacterium sp.
AAATGGGATATCCTTTTTTACTTGGAGCTTCGCGAAAATCGGTTATTGGAAATACCTTGAATCTTCCCAAAGATGAAAGAGATGAGGCTACATGCAGTCTTTCTGTTCTGGCGGTAATGGCAGGTTTTTCGTTTGTCAGAGTTCACAACATAAAAGCAAATAAAAGAGCAATAGATATGGCGGAGGCTGTTTTATATGTTTGATGAGATTAGAATTGAAGAACTTGAGGTTTTTGCAAAACACGGAGTTTTTCCGGAGGAAAATACTCTGGGACAGAAGTTTCTTGTTAATGTATGTATAAAAACCGATGTTTCAAAAGCTGCTGCCGGTGATGATATTCATTCATCGGTTCATTATGGGAATGTGTGCAGTTATATCTCGGAGTTTATGAGAAACAATACATTTAAACTCATTGAAACCGTAGCTGAACGCATCGCAATGGGACTTCTTGTTAAATATGATTTGATAAGGGAAATAAGTGTAGAGATAAAGAAACCATGGGCACCTATAGGACTTCCTGTAGAGAGCGTGTCGGTTATGGTAAATCGCTCGTGGCACAGAGCCTTTATTGCTTTGGGGTCGAATATGGGAGATAAAAACAAGTACTTAAATGATGCGGTTTCAGCTCTTGATAAAGCAGACGGATGTGAGGTAAAAAAGGTTTCTTCTTTCATTGTTACAAAACCTTACGGAAATGTAGAACAGGATGATTTCTTAAACGGCGTTCTTGAACTTAAGACATATCTCAGACCGTATGAACTGCTGGATCTTTTGCACGAGATTGAAAATGCCGCAGGTAGAAAAAGGGTGCGCCGCTGGGGACCGCGCACTTTAGACCTTGATATTCTGCTTTATGATGATATCAGAATGAACGAAGAAAACCTTACAATCCCTCATGCAGATATGAAAAACAGGGATTTTGTTCTTACTCCTTTAAAGGAGATAGCACCATATCTGGTGCTTTAGCCGGGGTTATAACAAACGAAGCTGACCGGGAAGAATCTCGAATACGACATCTGTCACATCGCCTAAATATTCTCCGTCGGCATGAAGAACATTGGACTTTGATGTGTGTATGGTAATTTTTTTTGACGGCACTATATCAAAGCCTTTTAATTTTTTGTGCCTGCCGGCGGCAAGGAGGGGAAGCTTAAGAAAAGCAGCCCATTTTGCAATACCGTGGGCACTTGTAAGGGTAAGCATTGAGTCTGTACCGTTTGCATCCGGAGCCATTGGAACCCCTCCGCCTTCAGCGAAAAGATTCATGGCAGCCGCAAATATGACCTTGTTTACCGAAAGACTTAAAACCGCTGAGTCATCATTATAATATGTGATGTCAAAATCCGAAGTTTCCATCGTAAAAAGGGATGCGACAGTCAGAAGGATGTAGGTGAGATTACCGAGGTGAAGCATATTAAGCAGTTTTTTAAGTCCGGAGCTTAAGGCTTTTTTGCATACGATTGCATCAAGTCCAAGACCTGAACTTATGGTGAAAATTCTCTGCATATTGTCAAAGCTGACAAGGCCAAGGTCTACAGCGGTAAATGTATCTGTGCCGGCGTTATCAAGGATTCTTTCGAGAGCTTTATCGGGAGCAGACGGAAGATTGTGTCCCTTTACAAAGTCATTGCCCGAGCCTGTAGGTATTACGGCAAATCTGATATTCTCAAAGCCGGTAATGCCGTTTATTACTTCGTTGATTGTACCGTCTCCGCCTACTACGACAATTATTTTGTCGGCATCGTCGAGGGCGCAGATATGTGAGGAAAGCTTTTTGGCATGACCTTCATAATCTGTCTCATATGCTTTATACTGAATATTTCTTTCCGATAGTGCCTGGCGGATTAAGCGCCAGTGATTAAGTGCCTTGCCTGTCTGTGATTTGGTATTAACGATAAAATATAACATATGAACCTCGCCTGTTTTAGCATAACTTCTAATTAAATTTATATTATCATATCATAATAAGAGGTTGGGATAATATAACTAAAAAACATAAAAAAACTCTTTGATATAACCACTCCTTCTAATAATTATAAAAAAAGAGAATAACATATGAAATAATAACTGTTGTTTATAAAAAAAAATCGTGGTAAAGTAATTGTGTTGCAATTATTTTGCTAAGAAACTTTTATTTTGGAGGCGGCTATGAGAGCGCAGGTTTTATCTATACTTGTACAAAATACCACAGGAGTTTTAAATCGTGTTTCGGGGCTGTTTTCCAGAAGAGGTTATAATATCGAAAGCATTACGGCAGGTGTCACATCAGACCAGAGATTTACCCGTATTACGATTGTGACATCGGGGGATGAGCTTATTATTGAACAGATAGTCAAACAGCTCGCCAAACTTGAAGATGTTGTTGATATTAAAATATTGAAGCGGGATGAGTCGGTTGAAAGAGAACTTATTCTTATGAAGATTAAGGCTACTGACAAAGACCGTGCTGCCATAGTTTCTACGGCAAATATTTTCAGAGCCAAAATCGTCGATGTTTCGAGAGATTCCATAGTGATAGAACTTACCGGAAGCAAGAACAAACTCGAGGCATTTTTGCAGCTTATGGACCAGTACAATATTCTAGAACTGGCAAGAACCGGTGTTACGGCGCTTTCAAGGGGTGCAGACGATGTAAAATATTTTGATTAAATTATAGGAGGATATTAAAATGGCAAAGATTTTTTATCAGGAAGACTGTAACTTATCTTATTTGGAAGGAAAGACTATTGCGATTATCGGTTACGGCAGCCAGGGACACGCACATGCTCTTAACTTAAAAGAGTCAGGATGCAATGTTATCATCGGTCTTTACGAAGGCTCAAAATCCTGGGCAAAAGCCGAAAAGCAGGGTCTTAAGGTTTATACAGCAGCAGAGGCTGCAAAGCAGGCAGACATCATCATGATTCTTATTAACGATGAGAAACAGGCGGCTCTTTACAAAAAAGATATTGAGCCAAACCTTGAATCGGGAAATATGCTTATGTTTGCACATGGATTCAATATTCACTTCGGATGTATCGTGCCACCTGCAGATGTAGATGTTACAATGATTGCACCTAAGGGACCGGGACACACTGTACGAAGCGAGTACCTTGAGGGCAAGGGAGTTCCGTGTCTTATCGCTGTAGAACAGGACGCTACAGGAAAGGCTCAGGATATCGCGCTTGCATACGCACTCGGCATCGGCGGAGCGAGAGCAGGCGTTCTCGAGACAACATTCCGTACAGAGACAGAAACTGACCTCTTTGGTGAGCAGGCTGTACTTTGCGGTGGTGTATGTGCTCTTATGCAGGCAGGTTTTGAGACACTTGTTGAAGCAGGATATGATGAGAGAAATGCATACTTTGAGTGTATTCACGAGATGAAACTTATTGTAGACCTTATCTATCAGTCAGGTTTTGCCGGAATGAGATATTCAATTTCAAATACTGCAGAATATGGTGATTACATCACAGGACCTAAGATTATCACAGAGGATACAAAGAAGGCTATGAAGAAAGTCCTCAGCGATATCCAGGATGGTTCATTTGCTAAGCAGTTCCTTGTAGATATGTCAGATGCAGGTAAGATGGTTCACTTCAGAGCTATGAGAAAGCTTGCTTCCGAGCATCCGTCAGAGAAAGTCGGAGAGGAAATCAGAAAGCTTTACAGCTGGAATAATGAAGAGGATAAACTCATCAACAACTAAAATAAATTTTAGTGGATATTTGTTCACAATATATGTATAATGAATGAGGCAACGATGCATATCGTTGTCTCATTATCTTTTACAGGAGGAATTTGGAAATGAAAAAGATTATTGCAATGCTTCTTATGTGCATGATGGTTTTAGGTCTTTATGCATGCGGAGCAAACAATGAAGAAACTGCAGAAAACGGAGCAGCATCAGAATCAGCCGAGGCGAGTGCAGAGGCAACAGGAGAGTACGATTTTACAGGTAAGACTGTTGGTGTACAGCTTGGAACAACAGGTGATATCTATGTATCGGATCTTGAAGCAGAAGGTGTATGTACCGTAGAAAGATATAACAAAGGTACAGATGCGGTTCAGGCTCTTTTGACAGGCAAGATTGACTGTGTTGTAATTGACGAGCAGCCGGCAAAGGCTTTTGTAGAAAAGAATGACGGTCTTAGCATTTATGCGCAGGAATTTGCTCTTGAAGAGTATGCTATCTGCGTATCAAAGGATAACAGCGACCTTACCGAGGCTATTAACGGAGCCCTTGAAGAGCTTAAGGCTGACGGAACTGTAGATCAAATAATTGCAAACTATATCGGAGATGACACAAAAGGAACCTGCCCATATGAGTCACCGGCAGATGTAGACAGATCAAACGGTACTCTTGTTATGGCTACAAATGCTGCATTTGAGCCGTATGAGTATTATGACGGAACTGAAATCACAGGTATAGATGCAGAGCTTGCTCAGGCTATCTGTGACAAGCTTGGATATGAGCTTCAGATAGAGGATATGGAATTTGATTCCATAATCACAGCTGTACAGACAGGTAAGGCAGACTTTGGTATGGCAGGAATGACAGTAACAGAAGACAGACTTAAAAACATTGACTTTACCGACACATATACTACAGCTAAACAGGTAATAATTATTAATAACTAATCCCGGAGGATTCTTAACCTTGAGTGTTTACGCGGACAAATTTTATCAGAGTTTTATAGAAAATGACAGATGGCTTTATATTGTAAGCGGTCTTAAAAACACAATTCTTATTACAGCACTTGCACTTTGCATAGGTATTATTATCGGATTTTTAATAGCCATAATCAGGTCTACCCATGACAAGCGAGGCGGATTTAATATACTTAATGCAATTTGCAGGATTTATCTTACTGTAATAAGAGGAACGCCTACATTGCTTCAGCTTCTTATCATTTATTACTGTGTGCTTGTTTCGGTGCATAATAAGATTGTGATAGCGGCAGTTGCCTTCGGTATAAATTCAGGGGCCTATGTTGCTGAAATAGTAAGAAGCGGTATTATGTCTGTTGACGAGGGTCAGTATGAGGCAGGACGGTCTCTTGGACTTAATTATAAAGATACAATGAGACTTATAATCATGCCGCAGGCATTTAAAAATGTGCTTCCTGCGCTTGGCAATGAGTTTATAACTCTTCTTAAGGAAACTTCCATAAGCGGTTACATCGGCCTTATGGAACTTACCAAAGGCGGAGATATAATCAGAAGCCAGACTTATATAGCATTTATGCCGCTATTCGGAGTCGCCGCCGTGTATCTTGTACTTGTAATGTTTATAACATTTCTGCTCGGCAAACTGGAAGTGAGGTTAAGAAACAGTGACAGATAATAATATTATTGAGGTTAGGAATCTTCATAAATACTTTGACAAACATGAGGTTTTAAAGGGAATTGACCTTAGGGTTAATAAAGGAGAGGTAGTGGCAATAATAGGACCTTCCGGATGCGGAAAGTCAACTTTTCTGCGTACACTCAATCTTCTTGAAGAGCCAACGGAAGGACAGATACTTTTTGAGGGAACGGATATTACTGACAAGTCGGTTGACATAAATGTTATCAGACGAAAAATCGGAATGGTGTTTCAGCAATTCAATCTCTTTCCCAATTACACGGTGAAGGAGAATATTACACTTGCTCCGGTAAGACTTGGCATGCTATCAAAGGATGAGGCTGACAAAAAGGCAACAGAGCTTTTGGAAAGAGTTGGGCTTCCGGATAAGGCGGATGTCTATCCGTCATCACTTTCGGGAGGACAAAAACAGCGAATAGCTATAGCGCGCTCTCTTGCTATGGAGCCGGATGTTATTTTGTTTGACGAGCCGACAAGCGCTCTTGACCCGGAAATGGTAGGCGAAGTGCTTTCGGTAATGCAGGATCTGGCAAAAGAAGGTATGACAATGCTTGTGGTTACTCATGAGATGGGATTTGCCAGAGAGGTAGCTGACAGAGTTCTCTTTATTTATGATGGTGTTATTTATGAAGAGGGCAGTCCGGAAGAGGTAATTAACAATCCTAAGAAAGAAAGAACAATAAGTTTTTTAAAAGCTGTATTATAATAATGCTGCGGTAAAAGGCCGCAGCTTTTTTTATTGTAAAGACTCGCTCGCGAGTCTTGCGCGCCGGATTCGGGTCTGCTTCAGCAGACAAATTCCTGTCCGAATCCGTGCGCATCCTCGCGGAG
>CAJOOU010000013.1 GCA_905236735.1 uncultured Eubacterium sp.
AAGCGCATAGTACTCACACTGTATCGGTACAAGTATGCTTGTTGCTGTAGTCATCGCATTTACCGTCAACATATTAAGTGACGGAGGGCAGTCTATCATTATATAGTCAAAATCATCCTCCACATAGTCCACTTCATTTTTAAGAACATACTGCGGTTCTTTGAGCGTTGAAATTTCAAGTTCTATACCTGCAAGGTTTACGCTTGAAGGTACCACATACAAATTTTCCTGCTCTGTTTTCACCATACACTGCTTTACAGAGCAGTCTCCAAGCATCATTTCGTAGACTGTGTTTTCAAGTTCTTCCTTGTTTATACCAAGCCCACTCGTTGCATTCCCCTGCGGGTCAATATCAATTAGAAGTACTTTTTTTCCTGCTTCAGCCAAACATGCCGAAAGATTAATGGCAGTTGTTGTTTTTCCTACTCCGCCTTTTTGATTTGCTATAGCAATAATTTTGCTCATATTTTTCTCCTTTTAATCCGGTCATTTCTAATCTGTACCACAAGATGTTTCACATGAAACATTTTTATATACCATATCTATGTTTCACGTGAAACATTTTCATTCTTACCATCCTGTAATTCTTTCTGGTAAGAATTATATTTGACATGTTTGATGAAACTTTGAAGTTCAAGTTTTGCCCTGGCATGATCGGTGTCTATAAGTTTTAGAGCAAACTCAAGCCTGCTAACATCCGCTTCGTCTAATTCGTACTTAAATACATTACTACAATCTTTCGGATTCGTAAATGGATTTTTACCATTTTCCTTAATTATTTTTCTTTCTTCGGTGTTTATCACTTCACTGACTTCTTCAAAACGATCGGCACATTTTTGAAGAGACTCATTTAGTTTTTTTATATCTTCTGTCAAAAGCCTCTTTTCAAATTTAAGCTCTACAATTTTATCCTTATTCGGCGAATAAACCTGAAGGGGTGAAAAGGACTCAAACTTAGTGTCGATTTCTTTTTGTAGCATTTCAATAAAAGTATCCGTTTCGAGACACTTTACCTCAAGTTCATGTATCTGATTTTCGAGTCTTATCTTTTCATCAAGAATCTCTTCCTGATACTTTTTTAGAAATGATATTACCATATAATTCTCCGAACTTTTGTTCTACCATATATTGCGTTTTTATGTATTATAAACCACCAGATATAGGTTAATCAAAAATAAAAATTAATTTTCTAATTCTGCTAAATGGGCTTTTTTCCAGGAATTCCGGGCTTTCTGGGGTATTTTTTAGGGGTTGAAACCGCCTTGTTTATAACCACAAAAGTGCGTCCGGCATCCGATGAAGGCAGGTTAAACTTATCAAGTTTTATATCTCCTCCTCCAAGAGTTGCAATTGCCTTCTTTGACTTTGCCACTTCCTCATCAATGTTTCCTGATTTATACGATACAAATTTTCCTCCGGTTTTTACGAAAGGAAGACAAAGTTCAGCAAGAGTGTTAAGTGAAGCCACTGCCCTTGATACACATAAATCAAACTTTTCTCTGTACATTTCATCCTGTCCGGCATCTTCAGCCCGAAAATGAATAGCTTTTATATTTTCAAGTCCAAGTTCTTTTACCACACCATTAAGAAAATTTACTCTTTTTCCAAGTGAATCAAGGAGTACTATCTTCAAACCCGGAAATACAATTTTCAAAGGTATACCGGGAAAGCCTGCTCCCGTACCCACATCAATAAGTGAAATATCCCCTTTTAAATCCATCACATTGCATAAGGCAACCGAATCAAGATAATGCTTTTCAAGAACTTCTTCAAACTCGGTAACCCTGGTAAGGTTCATTACCTTATTGGTTTCAATCAGCATTTCATAATACTTTATAAACTGCTGCTGCTGTTTTTCGGATAATTCTATATTCCAATTTTTTAGTAACTGAACAAATTCTTCCATTTTACTTCCGCTCATCTTTTATTTCTGCATACCGAGATATATCAGAAGAACTGATATATCAGCCGGCGATACTCCCGAGATTCTTGAAGCCTGTCCCACCGATACCGGCCGGTACAGATTAAGTTTGGTTCTTGCTTCAAGCCTGAGTCCGTGTATATCTGCATAATCAATATCCTCAGGCAGCTTCTTATTTTCCATTTTTTTAAACTGCTCCACCTGTCTCATCTGTCTTTTGATATAACCGTCGTATTTAATATTAATATTAATCTGTTCAATAATATCATCAGATATCTGAGGTCTGTCCTTATCAAGAGCAGCTATTTTTTCATAATCAAGTTCAGGTCTTCTGATAAGCTCGGTAAGAGTCGCTCCTGTTGTAAGAGGAGTTGAACCTGCCTCTGACAATATTGCCGAAACCCTTTTATCCGCACCTACAACTATATTGGACAATCTTTCTATCTCCGATTCTATGATGGCTTCTTTTTCTTTTACCTTATTTAATCTCTCATCAGAAATAAGTCCGACTCTGTGACCATACGCTGTAAGTCTGAGATCTGCATTATCCTGACGGAGCAATAATCTGTACTCCGCCCTTGAGGTCATCATCCTGTAAGGCTCTGTATTTTCCTTTGTTACAAGATCATCTATAAGTACACCGATGTAGCTTTCAGACCTGTCAAGTACCAGAGGTTCTTTTCCGAGAATCTGCATGGCAGCATTTACTCCGGCCACAAAACCCTGAACTGCAGCTTCCTCATATCCGCTGCTGCCGTTAAACTGTCCTCCGCTGAAAAGTCCTTTAATATTTTTAAACTCCAGAGTATGTTTTATCTGTCTGGGATTAATGCAATCATATTCTATCGCATATGCATTTCTGACTATCTTTGCATTCTCAAGTCCCTTAATTGTATGATACATTTCGTACTGCACATCTTCCGGTAATGAGCTTGACATACCCGAAAGATACATCTCATTTGTATATCTGCCCTCAGGTTCGACAAACAGCTGATGTCTTTCCTTGTCAGGGAATTTAACAACCTTGTCTTCTATGGATGGACAATATCTCGGTCCTGTCCCTTCTATTACTCCCGAAAAAAGAGGAGACCTGTGAATATTATTATTAATTATCTCATGCGTTCTTTCGTTGGTATATGTCAGGTAGCAGGACATTTGCTCTATCTGTACATCCTCCGGATTTGTTTCAAAAGAAAAAGGTATAACCCTTTCATCTCCGGGCTGCTCTTCCATGACGGAAAAATCAACCGTTCTTTTATCAACCCTTGCCGGCGTTCCCGTTTTAAATCTGACCATCTCTATATTATTTTTTATCAGAGAATCCGTAAGATGAGTAGCCGACTGCAATCCGTTCGGTCCCGTATATTGTACTACTTCTCCGAACAGACATCTGGCATTAAGATAAGTTCCGGTACACAAAATAACGGCTTTTGAATAATACGCCGCTCCGGATACAGTCTTTACTCCTTTAATCACTCCGTCTTCCACAATTATTTCGGTAAC
>CAJOOU010000014.1 GCA_905236735.1 uncultured Eubacterium sp.
ACTCATCCTCAGTCCGGCGTTTACCCGTCTCATCCTCATCGAAATACTTCTTCTGCTCGTACATAATAACTCCTACCGAGGTAAATCCGGTATCTGCCAGTCTATAGGCGTTTCACCGTTTTTTTCCAAAAACTCATTGCACTTGCTGAAATGTCTGCACCCGAAAAATCCCCTGTATGCCGAAAGAGGACTTGGATGAGGAGCTTTTAGCACAAGATGCTTTGGATTGTTGAGTTTTGCTCCTTTTTTCTGCGCGGGTGAGCCCCAAAGCATGAAAACAACAGGCCGATCTAACTTGTTTACGGCATCTATAGCCGCATCCGTAAACTGCTCCCATCCCATTTTGCTGTGCGAAGCGGCATTATGAGCCCTCACGGTAAGCACATTGTTTAAAAGCAGCACTCCCTGCTCGGCCCAGTGATTAAGATATCCGTTATTTGGCACCTTAAGCCCCAAATCGTCGGAAAGCTCTTTGTATATATTTACAAGAGACGGCGGAATCTGCTGACCGGGCTTTACAGAAAAGCACAGTCCGTGTGCCTGACCTACATTATGATACGGATCCTGACCTATTATCACCACCTTGACCTTGCCCAGCGGAGTAAGGTGAAAGGCGTTAAAAATATCATCTGCCGGTGGAAATACCGTGTTATTTGCATACTCCTCTTTTACAAATTCATAGAGTTTTTTATAATATGGCTTTCTGAATTCTCCCTCAAGAGCCATAAGCCATTCTCCGGTTATTCCAGGCATTGCCAATCCTCCTTGCTCATCTTCCTTCACTATATTTTCGACAGATAACCGTTCACCAGGCTAAACCCGTAATTTGTCGCCGAGGCCCATCCCTTTCCAAGAGGGTTTTCCTTTATGCCGAGCCACTCGACATATTTGGCGCATCCTTTGGTAACATAGGTATACCTCGTGTCTACGCACTCGTTTAAAAGTGCCTCATCAGTTGCATAAGCCTTAAGATGCTGTATCTGCGCTCTGATACCTATTCTCACGGACTCAAACGACGCTCCCGAGGCACCTCCGTCAAGAGCGCCAAGACCTGCAAAATTATACTGGGAAATATCCACCTGACCTCCGTATTTCAAAAACCCCGTTTCCTTCATAGCCTGGGCAAAAGCCACATCAGCGCGCACTCCTTCTGCCGCTGCCTCTTCAATATAGATGGCAGCAAAATCCTCTATTGTAGGAGCATCTGATAAGGCATAGTAATCCGGATAGCTGATGGGTGAATATGTATTATAATATGTCACAAAATCGGACGCCGTCTTTAGGGACGCCCCCATTATCTCTGTCAGGGGTACATTAAAGGTACTCTTTTTGATTCTTGTTTTAGCAGTGCCGTCATTATATGTAGCGTAAGTATAGGCATAATATGTACCTACTCCGCTGTGATTTTCAAGAAGGATGGTGGCCTCCCAGGTTTCGCCGTCATCGGATAAGGTTGCTGTATAGGTCTTTATGTCGTCCTTACCGTTTTCTTTACTCCACACCTTAACCGTAATCTTTTTGATTGTACTTCCGGTTCCGGCAAATCCCGTTCCCTTATAGTAAAACTCGGAATAAGATGTATTATAGGTAATCTTTACCGTAGGTACGGGCTCATTGATTGTAAATTCAGCGTCACTAAGTTTTTTCTTTAAGCCGCTTTTTGAAATTACATAAGCCCTTACCTTATATGTGCCGTAATACTTCTCAAAATCCGCAATACTCATTAGCGCCTCATAGCTTCCATCTGACGAGGCATCTGTCACCGTATACCACTTAAGTGCTGATTTGTTGCCCTTTGGCCAGACTGCAATCTTCACCTTTTTGGTACCGAAGGTAGACACAATATTTTTTACCGATATTGTCGCTTCGCCTCTCGATGCACTGACCGATGATACCTCAGTATTACCGCTTATTTCATCAGTAACCGTAAATGTAGTCTCACCGGCTTTTATCTTTTGGTCGTTTGTCATTATATAACAGATAACCCTGTATGTACCGGGACTTGTGAATTTGGACATGGATATCCTCTTGTACCAGTTGCCTTTTGCGGAAAGCTTCGCCGTAACCGTAGTCCTTTGGGTGGTATCTCCGGTATACTCTATACGGAATTTCACATTCTCCGCACCGGTGATTTTAGACGCAGTCACCTGTATTTTGGTACCTGTCTGTCCCGTTGAGTAAACAGCTGTCTTAAGCTTCATATTTTCATAGGAAAGCTCAGTAGTCGTATCGTCCGTTGTATCGTCCGATGTGTCATCTGAAGTATCAGACGAGCTGCCTTTTTGCGTAAGTCCGTAATAATTCGCTATACCCGTAGCATCAGCTACTCCGAGAGATTTAATCTGTTCATCCGTGGAAAGAAAATTAGCCACATCACTTTCGTTTGTAAGGAAGGCATGTTCTATGATAATGCCCGGAAACCCGTTCTTCTTGGAATTTTTAATTACGGCATAATAATCCGCAAGCGAGCCATCATCATAAGTGGTGCCGTTTTCGGAGTTTCTGATAGACACTCCTCTTTCCTTAAGTCCAAGTGCTCCGAGCTGCGCAAGTACAGATTTTGCCAGCCCCTTTCCTTCCTCATATACCTCGGTATTGTAGTTTGAATTCGGACAATATACCTCCGCTCCGTTTGCCGAAGTAGAGGTAGATGAATTTAAGTGAATAGACACATAGGCATCAGCACTGACGCCTGCAGCATATACCACTCTCTGATAATTATCGTTTGGACTTGTAGTACCCTCATAAGGACATGACTCTGTATCACGCGTCATATACACTGTAACTCCGTCGTATTTTTCAAGTTCTTCCTTACAATACTTTGCGATTTTGAGAGTAAGAACCTCTTCATAAACTCCGTTTGCTCTTGCTCCCGCATGAGCCTGATCATGACCGGCATCAAGTACTATCACCACATTTTCTTTGTTTGTGCTTGCCGCATATATACCTTTAAGCGGGATAAATCCCACAATAATAAGCAGTAGCGCCGCCGCAATAAGTATTACCGTTTTTTTTCTTCTGATTTTCATATTGTCCTCTACTGACTTAACACAATCACTACGCAGTTTTTATTGCTACCTTTGCTCCTGCTCCGGTATAAATGGTGCCATTATAGTTAGTATAGGCTACAACCTTGTAATAATATGTCTTTCCGCTTGAAAGACCTGTGTTTTTATAGGTAAATGTAGAATTGTTTCTTATTACCTTTATCTTCTTGTATGTACCGTTTTTGGAAGTTGCACGGTAAATAATATATCCGGTCGCTCCGGTCTGTTTACTCCATTTCAGAGTAACAGAAGTTTTGGTAACGGATTTTTTCGTTGCCGCAACTTTGCCCGGTTTGGTAACCATAGTTACCGTATCGGACTCACTACCTGTCTTTGAGTTTGCGAATGCTACTATCTTAATATCATATTTGGTGCCTTTGGCAAGTCCCGTCAGAGTATAGATACACTCCCCGGATGTAGTTGTCAAGGTCTTTGTC
>CAJOOU010000015.1 GCA_905236735.1 uncultured Eubacterium sp.
ACATGGCAATCTTTGCCGTGAGCTCGGATGGGACAAACGCGATATATTCATCCTGCAGTCGGGAGATGTTCTTGAACTTGATGAAACATCGGCAAAGGTGACAGGAAAGGTGCAGGTCGGCAATATTTACATAGACGGACTGGGCGTCGGAGATGTAGGTAATATTGTCCTTAGAGACCGCCAGCATCTGGCTGAAGACGGTATAATCATAGTAGTAATGACTCTCGAAGGCGGCAGTGGGCGCGTTGTGGCCGGACCTGATATAGTAAGCCGGGGCTTTGTATATGTAAGAGGGTCTGAGAGCCTTTTGGACGAGGCGAGAAGCGTTTTATACGATACCACCGCCAGATGCCAGGACAAACACATTACGGATTGGGGCAGAATAAAGACAGCTGTAAAAGACGACCTGAGTGATTTTGTATGGAAAAAAACCAAGCGTCGCCCAATGATTCTCCCTATAATTATGGAGATATAATATGAAAGGCTTACTCAAATTTACTGTAAAAATAGTACTTATACTTACCTTTGCGCTTATGTGCTTTTTCGGATACAGGTTCTGCTATATGATATTTGATACCTCACCGCTTGCTGCTTCCGAAGAGACGGCAGAGGAGGTGACGGTAAGATTTGACTTTTCGATGTCTGTAAAAGATGTGGGAAGAGTGCTTGAAAATTCCGGACTGATAGAAAACGCAAGTGTTTTTACCGTCCAGTTTAAACTCTTTACCGTAAAGGGGACAAGCGTTATACCGGGTACATATACTCTGTCTTCGTATATGACTCCTGAGGAAATAATAGAGACAATTACCACTGAGACTAAAGAAGAAAGTTAGGTAGTATATATGATAATCTCAGAATCACTGTCTTTATACATAAGGAGTCTTATCCCGGAGGCAAAAGAACCTTTAAACAGTATGGAAAAAGATGCGCTAGCAGATGGAGTACCCATTATCAGAAAGGATATGCAGAGCTTCCTCAGGGTTTTGATAGAGACTTTAAGACCGGAGAATATACTTGAAATCGGGTGCGCTGTAGGGTATTCGGGATGCCTTATGCTTTTATGCGGACGGAGCGATTCTCATCTTACAACCATTGAAAACTATGAGCCGAGGTTTGCAAAAGCCGAAGCCAATTTTGCAAAAGCCGCAGCAAGTGACCGTGTTACCTTTTTAAAGGATGATGCGGAAAAAGTGCTTCCGCTTTTGGACGAGCAGTATGATTTTATTTTTATGGACGGGCCTAAAGGGCAGTACATAAATTATTTCGATGATATTATGAGAATCCTTAAACCGGGCGGAGTGCTTATCAGTGACAATGTCCTTGACAACGGCGATATCGCTCTTTCAAGGTTTGCCGTAAGGAGAAGAGACCGCACCATTCACAAGAGAATGAGGGAATATTTATATACTCTCACACATGACGAGAGACTTCAGTCCTGCGTGCTGCCTGTAGGCGACGGGGCTTTGATGAGTGTGAGAAAGATTTGACATTTCCTGAGTTTGGGGTATAATGTAATTAGTTAGAATCCGATTTGGGTTCTCAGAAAGTAATAATTGTCCGTTAGAGACAGCAAAATCCCAAGAGTTGCCGCTCTTGGGATTTTTAATCCGTTTTATGCCGGGGGGATTAGTCCCTAGGCTCGTTGCCGCTTAGTTTTCTATCGAGCCATTTGCAAATATAGTATGATAATATATTTGCCATGACAGAAAACATGAAAGTAATAATAGAAACCGTTAGAAACACCTCCCTTCCATGCCTGTATAGGGAGTGGCAACATAGTAATTCTATCAGAAAATAAACATTGGAAAAAGAGAAAATGAAAAAACCGGAACTTTTGATACCGGCCGCAAATTTAGAGACTCTCAAAGTTGCAGTGCTCTACGGGGCGGATGCGGTATATATAGGAGGCGAAGCTTTCTCCCTAAGGGCGGCGGCCGATAATTTCTCATATGATGATATGAGACAGGGGATAGACTTTGCTCGCGGCAGAGGAAAAAAAGTATATGTTACAGCCAACATTCTGGCGCATAACAATGATTTGAGAGAGGCCGAAGAGTATTTCGGGGCTCTCTCTAAGGTAAAGCCGGACGCCCTCATTATATCTGATCCCGGAATGTTTGAGATTGCGAAAAAAGTCTGTCCGGATATGGAACTACACATTTCTACCCAGGCGAACAATACCAACTATGCCACCTTTAATTTCTGGCACAGCCAGGGAGCAAAGAGGGTGGTATCCGCCAGGGAACTTTCCTTAAATGAGCTTAGGGAAATCAGGGATAATATCCCCGATGACCTTGAGATAGAGACCTTTGTACACGGCGCAATGTGCATCTCGTATTCCGGCAGATGCCTTTTATCAAACTTTATGACATCCCGGGATGCGAACCAGGGAGCATGTACACATCCGTGCAGATGGAAGTATTCTATAGTTGAAGAGGAAAGACCGGGAGAGTATATGCCTGTATTTGAGAATGAAAGAGGCACATATATTTTTAACTCAAAGGACCTTTGCATGATAGAATACATCCCGGAACTTTTGAGCGTAGGGATAGATTCGCTTAAGGTAGAGGGTAGGATGAAGACCAATCTTTATGTGGCTACCTGTGCGAGGACATACCGTAAGGCGATAGATGATTATTTTGACTCGGAAGAAAGATACCGAAATAATATGGAGTGGTACAAAGAGCAGATAAGAGCATGTACCTATCGCAAGTTTACGACTGGATTTTTCTTTGGCAGACCGGATAAAGACGCCCAGATATACGAGAGCAACACCTACGAAAAAAAATACACCTATCTCGGTCTTGTAAGCGGTGTGGATGAAGACGGCAGAGCGCGAATCACTCAGAAAAACAAGTTCAGCGTCGGTGAAACCATAGAGATAATGAAGCCGGACGGGCGAAACATCGAAGTGGCCGTAAAGGGCATCTATACTGAAGACGGGCTTTTTAAGGAAAGTGCGCCGCACCCTAAGGAAGTGCTTTATGTGGATTTGGGAGAGGGAGAAGTCTCAGAGTATGATATACTCAGAAGATATGAGAATTAGCCCTTGCTTTATGATATGGTTTGTGTTAGACTGTAATTTGTGCAAAGCAAAGAATCTTAATCGGAGGATATAAAATGGAAATCGTAAGAATGATTTGTATAATCGTTTTAATAATACTTAGTGTGGCACTCACTGCTATAATACTTATGCAGGAAGGTAAGTCGGCAGGTCTCGGCTCTATTGCCGGTGCAGCGGATAACTACTGGGGCAAGATAAAGGGCCGCTCAATGGAGGGCAGACTTGTAAAGGCTACCAAGGTTATGGTTGTGCTTTTCTTCATCCTTTCTCTTGTACTTAATGTATCATCTATAGGATAAGTATTACTAATAAGAAGGTTTAACGGGCTGTCACTAAGGTGACAGCCTTTTTAGGTAAAAAAATGAATCACAGAAGAAAGAAAGCAAAACATAAAAGGCAGTATTTGCGCCGTAAAGGGAAAATACCTGCTCTTTCATCGAGAAAAATTAATAGAAAAACACGGCGCGGCGGAGACAAAAAAGAGGCTTATAAAGGAGAACTTCCGTCTGTGTTTATAGGTACTTTTGACAAAAGCGCTTCCTATGGATTTGTCAGATGCGCAGACAGGAAATATCCGTTTGATATATTTATCCCACTTGAAAAATCAATGGATGCAAGGGACGGAGAAATGGTAAGGTTTGAAATCACGACTCCTCCGTCAAACAGAAAAAAACCTGAAGGGGTAATAGTTGAGACGCTTGGTTTTCCGGATGAAGAAACGGGAAATGATGTGCTTTATATTGCCAAGGCTTACGGCCTTCCCATGGAGTGGTCCGAAAAGATTCGTATTCAGACGGAGCGCGTAGCCCAGCCTGTTTCAGAGGCAGATATTGCCTTTAGAAAGGACCTTAGAGAAGTGCCGATGGTGACAATAGACGGCGAAGATGCCAAAGATTTGGATGACGCCGTGTCATTATCGTATGATGAAAATGACAGGCTATACACCCTTGGAGTGCACATAGCCGATGTGTCAAACTATGTGCAGGAGGGCTCGGCTCTCGACAAAGAAGCATTTGAGAGAGGGACAAGTGTTTATCTTGTAGACAGGGTTATTCCCATGCTGCCGGTAGAACTCTCAAACGGTATGTGCTCGCTAAATGCCGGTAAGGATAGGCTTGCCCTCTCTTGCATTATGAAGATAGATGATGAGGGCAACATTATATCTCACGAAATAGCCGAGACGGTTATTTGCGTCGATGAGAGAATGACATATACCGCCGTAAATTCCATCATAGAAAGAGATGAGAACTTTCCTATATATAAGGAGCGTTACGACAAATACATAGATATGTTTGATATGATGGCCCATCTGTCCGGTTTGCTCAGGGCAAAGAGATTTGAAAGGGGAGCCGTGGAATTTGATTTTCCGGAGAGCAAGGTTATTTTATCGGAGGACGGCCGCCCCGAAGAGATAGTGCTCTGTGAGGCTAACAGGGCGACAAGACTTATTGAGGATTTTATGCTTGCGGCAAATGAAACCGTTGCTAAGGATTTCTTTGAAAAAGGCATCCCGTTTTTATACAGAGTACACGAGGAACCTACAGAGGAAAAACTTGTTTACCTTAAAAATATTCTGACAAGGTACGGAGTGTATTTTGATGAAAGAAATCATACTCCCAAGGACTTTCAAAGACTCACAGAAAATCTTAAAGGCAGCACGGATGAGGGACTACTTATGAGACTTACTCTAAGGAGTATGTCTCAGGCGAAATATATGCCGGAAAACCTTGGACATTTTGGACTTGCGGCTTTGCATTACTGTCATTTTACCAGCCCCATCAGGCGGTATCCTGATTTGCAGATTCACAGGATAATAAGAGAATACCTTCATGGCAGAATGAATGAAAAACGCGTAGACCACTACAAAAGGCTCCTTCCGAATGTCGGTCTTATCACCTCAGAAAGAGAGCGAAGGGCAGAGCGCGCGGAAAGAGACTCTGTAAAAATGAAAATGGCAGAGTATATGTCGGGACATATCGGAGAAACCTTTGATGGTGTTATCAGTTCGGTAACTGAATGGGGTATCTATGTTGAACTCCCGAATATGATAGAAGGTCTTGTGCCGGTAAGGTGTTTGGATGATGACTGGTACGAATATAATGAGGACGAGGCTGCCATGATAGGGCGCCGCTTCGGTAAAACATACAGAATGGGAGACGAAGTTAAAGTAAGGACTTTGCCTGCTGACAAAGCCTTAAGGCAGATAGATTTTGAGCTGGTATAATATATATCCCTCCCCTAGAGGGGTGGCGTGATGAGCCACAGGCTCATTTAGACATGCCTATGGCAGAGGTGTCAGCGGAGCTGACTGAGAGGGTGAAGTTATCAACAAAAAACTGAGAGGTCGCAAATGAAATTAATAGCAAATAACAAAAAAGCGTATCATGATTATTTTATAGAAGAAAAATATGAGGCAGGCATAGAACTTTTCGGTACAGAAGTTAAATCCCTACGCCTCGGCAAATGCTCGATAAAGGAGGCTTATGTGCAGATAGACGGCGGGCAGGCTTTTATCTGCGGCATGCATATTCCGCCATACGAACAGGGAAATATTTTTAACAAAGACCCTTTGCGCCAGAGAAAGCTCCTTTTGCACAAGGCAGAGATCTTAAAGCTTGCAGGTAAAATAAAGGAAAAAGGATATACCATTATGCCTCTTCAGGTTTATTTTTCGGGCAGCTATGTCAAGGTAGAGATAGGACTTGCCAAAGGTAAAAAACTTTACGATAAGCGCGCTGATATAGCAGCCAAAGATGCAAGACGAGCAGCAGAGAGAGATTATAAGATAAGCATCAGATAATTTACATTGGAGATAACCTTTTAGATTTCGGTTGAAGTCAAATACTTAAAAGTTTATAATATGTAATGTAAATTTATTTTAGCAGAGAGGGATTAACCGTGATTATTATTGAAAAACAAATTGCATTATCAAATTTGCCCAATATTGAAGATGAAATGTATTTCAATGATGAAGAGATGGTCAAAGCGGTCGCTGATATTGATAAAGGTGTGATGGCAATTAATGCACCACTACATAGTGATTTAGAGCAAATCTTGCTAGAAAATGGTTCGGAGCAGAAATCATTATATGGCTTCAACATTTATTTTGATAAGGAAATAGAGTATGATTCTCTTATAAATCCTCCTAGAAATCGCGAAGCTGGTTTTCCGCGTGAAGGTAGAGGTGTGGCTGATCCAAAAGCAAGATCAATAATAAAGGAGTTAGTTGATAAATGGATAACAGATTAGCATTGACATGGTTTAATATGACCATTCAAGAACAGATTTCTAACGTGGGGAGTGAGGTTAATAGGGCTATTAATTGGAAGAATAAAGGAAACAAAAAACGTGAGGTTGCCTTTTGCTATAAGGCTATTGAGTACCTTGGTCTGACAATAGCTGATCCAAAGAATCACCACAGGGTAAGTGAATTACTTTTTTGTATAGAAGAATTGAAAGATTATTTTGTAGGCGACAATGTTTATAATACAACAGATGAGGCTCTAAAGAAATA
>CAJOOU010000016.1 GCA_905236735.1 uncultured Eubacterium sp.
AATTTACAAAAACTTTATATTTATAAGGTTGACATTGTATGCAGATAGTGATAAATTAAGAGCGTAGAAATTAGCACTCCAATAAAGTGAGTGCTAACAACGAGAAAATATACTGTAAAATTATCGTAAGTGCCGGAAAGGTGAAGAATGGAATTAGACGAGAGGAAAACAAAGATACTCAATGTAATTATCAAGAATTATCTTGAGACCGGTGAGCCTGTTGGCTCAAGGACAATTTCAAAAGACCCCGACCTTGCTTTAAGCTCGGCAACCATCAGAAATGAGATGTCGGATCTGGAGGAGATGGGATATATTATTCAGCCCCATACCTCCGCAGGAAGAATACCGACGGACAAGGGTTACAGGTTCTATGTAGACAATATGGTTGTGAGGCAGGACCGCGAAATCAAAGAAGTAAAGGATATGATGATTGAACGGACCGACAAGCTCGAAGCACTCCTTATGCAGGCGGTCAAAACCCTCGCCGATAACACTAATTATACAACGGTGATTTCGGCACCGGCTCTTTCGGGAAGCAAGATTAAGTTCATTCAGCTTACAAGTGTGGATATGACACATATCCTGGCTGTAATAGTGCTTGAAGGCAATCGTGTGAAAAACCAGATGCTTACCGTAAAAGGAGAGGTTGACAGCGAGGACCTTATGAAGCTTAATTTCATGCTTAATGCATCGCTTAACGGCCTTTCAATAGAGCAGATTAATCTGGCCACAATATCCCAGCTCAAAGAGCAGGCAGGATTGCACAGCGGCGTGGTAAGTGATGTGCTTGACCTTGTAGCAGAGGCCATACACGAAGATGATGATTTGCAGGTATATACAAGCGGAAAGACGAATATTTTCAAATATCCGGAGCTGTCGGACGGGAGCAAGGCATCAGAGCTTATAAATACTCTCGAAGAAAAAGAAGGGCTTTCCACTCTTATATCCGATTCGCTTGAGAGCGAAAGTGGAGTAAGGATTTATATCGGAGATGAGACTCCGGTAGATGCGCTGAAGGATTGCAGTGTTGTGACAGCCACCTATGATTTCGGCGAAAATGTAAAGGGAATGATAGGTATAGTCGGACCGAAGAGGATGGACTACGAAAATGTAGTAGACAACCTGAATACCGTAAGGAGTAAGCTTGATGAGGTATTCAGAAAAAAATAGAAAGGTGGTAAGTGAGATTTGGCAGATAAAGAAGATATAAAGGAAGATATCGCCGAAGAAGAAAAGAAAACCGAAGAGGTAAGTAAAGAGCCAAAAGAAGCGGCTGCAGAAGAGGAAACAAAAGAAGAAGAAGCTAAAGCAGACGAAAAAGAGGAAGGCAAATCAAAGAAAAAGTCCAAAAACAAAAAGGATAAAAAGGACGAAAAGATAGAGGAACTTACCGACAGGATAACCCGCCAGATGGCTGAGTTCGACAACTTCAGAAAGAGGACTGAAAAGGAAAAATCGCAGGCATTTGACAGAGGAGCAATCACGATGGCAGAAAAGATTCTGCCGGTGGTGGACAGCTTTGAGAGGGCGCTTGCTACAGTTACCGATGAGCAAAAAGAAGACCCTTTTATTGACGGAGTAGGCAAGGTATTCAAGCAGATGATGACAATGCTCGAAGAGGCCGGCGTTAAAGCAATAGAGGCTGAAGGAAAAGAGTTTGATCCGGATTATCACAATGCGGTGATGCATATAGATGATGATGCCTTTGGCGAAAACATTGTAGTTGAGGAATTACAGAAGGGATACATATATAAGGAAAAGGCGGTGATTCGCCATAGCATGGTTAAGGTAGCCAATTAGAAAGATTCCCCGGCCTTTGGGTAACAGACGGCAGGAAATATAAGGAATCTGCATATTATAAATAAAACAATAGGAGGAACCGATAATGGGTAAAATAATAGGAATTGATTTAGGAACAACAAACAGCTGCGTAGCAGTTATGGAAGGCGGTAAGCCGGTAGTAATCGCAAATACAGAAGGAGCAAGAACAACACCTTCAATTGTTGCATTTACAAAGACAGGTGAGAGACTTGTCGGTGAACCGGCTAAAAGACAGGCAGTTACCAATGCTGAAAAAACCATTTCTTCAATAAAAAGAGAAATGGGTACAGACCACAAGGTGACAATCGATGATAAGAAATTCTCTCCTCAGGAGATTTCATCAATGATTCTTTCCAAACTTAAAAACGATGCGGAAAGCTATCTCGGTGAAAGCGTATCACAGGCGGTTATCACTGTACCGGCATATTTCAATGATGCTCAGCGTCAGGCTACAAAGGATGCAGGTAAGATTGCCGGACTTGAAGTTGAAAGAATTATAAACGAGCCTACGGCAGCAGCTCTTGCTTACGGACTTGATAACGAAAAAGAGCAGAAAATCATGGTATATGACCTTGGTGGTGGTACATTTGATGTATCAATCATTGAAATCGGTGACGGTGTAATCGAAGTTCTCGCCACATCAGGTGATAACAGACTCGGTGGTGATGACTTTGACCAGAGAATCACTGACTGGATGATTGAAGAGTTCAAAAAGGCAGAGGGTGTAGACCTTGGAGCAGACAAGATGGCTCTCCAGAGACTTAAAGAAGCAGCAGAAAAGGCCAAGAAGGAACTCTCTTCGGCAACAACAACAAATATCAACCTTCCGTTCATTACTGCAACAGCAGAAGGACCGAAGCATTTCGATATGAACCTTACAAGAGCAAAGTTTGATGAACTTACTCATGACCTTGTGGAAAGAACAGCTACTCCTGTACAGAATGCTTTAAAGGATGCCGGACTTTCTGCATCTGACCTCGGACAGGTTCTCCTTGTAGGTGGTTCTACAAGAATCCCTGCAGTTCAGGACAAGGTTAAACAGCTCACAGGAAAAGAGCCTTCAAAATCTCTCAATCCGGATGAGTGCGTAGCCTTAGGTGCTTCTATCCAGGGTGGTAAACTCGGCGGAGAAGCAGGCGCAGGCGATATCCTTCTTCTTGATGTAACACCGCTTTCTCTTTCAATTGAGACAATGGGTGGAGTTGCAACAAGACTTATTGAGAGAAATACTACAATTCCTACCAAGAAGAGTCAGATATTCTCAACTGCAGCAGACAACCAGTCAGCTGTTGATATCAATGTAGTACAGGGTGAAAGACAGTTCGCAAAAGACAACAAACAGCTCGGCCAGTTCAGACTTGACGGAATCGCTCCGGCGCCGCGTGGAGTACCGCAGATTGAGGTTACATTCGATATCGATGCAAACTGTATTGTAAATGTATCCGCTAAAGATCTTGGTACAGGTAAGGAACAGCATATTACCATTACAGCAGGCTCAAATATGTCAGATGATGATATCGAGAGAGCAGTAAAAGAAGCTGCCGAATTCGAGGCTCAGGACAAGAAGAGAAAAGATGCTATAGATACCAGAAATGACGCTGACTCATTTGTATTCCAGACTAAGAAGGCTCTTGATGAAGTGGGTGATTCGGTAAGCGCCGATGAGAAGGCTTCGGTACAGGCAGAAATTGACGCTGTGCAGGCTATTCTTGACAGAAATCCTGAAGGAGCTGAGATGTCGGATGCAGACCTTGACGAACTCAAGGCTGCCAAAGAAAAACTTATGACAACAGCTCAGGGAGTATTCTCAAAGATGTACGAGCAGGCGCAGGCCCAGGCAGGTGCGCAGCAGGCAGCAGGCCCTGATATGGGTGCAACAGGAGCCGGCGCTGATAACGCAGGAAGCGCAGACGGCGGATTTGATGATGTAGTTGATGCAGACTTTACGGAGGTCTAATTTAAATAATTATGGCTGAAACAAAAAGAGATTATTATGAGGTGCTCGGCGTTGATAAGGGCGCTGATGACGATACCATAAAAAAAGCATACAGAAAGCTTGCCAAGAAGTATCACCCGGATATGAATCCGGGTGATGCTGACGCAGAAGCCAAGTTTAAGGAAGCGTCGGAAGCATATGCGGTACTTAGCGATGCCGAAAAGCGTCGTCAGTACGACCAGTTTGGACATGCAGCATTTGAAGGAGGCAGCGGAGGCGGCGGCTTTGATTTTTCCGGTATGGATTTTACGGATATATTTGGAGATATATTCGGAGATTTATTCGGAGGCGGCGGTTTCGGCGGCTTCGGCTCATCTTCAAGGAGCCGCTCAAACGGTCCCATGAAGGGAGCGTCGCTTCGTGCCAGGGTTCATATATCATTTGAAGAGGCTGTATTTGGCACCGATAAAGAAATTGAAATCACCTTAAAAGATGAGTGCGACAAATGTCACGGCACAGGAGCAAAACC
>CAJOOU010000017.1 GCA_905236735.1 uncultured Eubacterium sp.
ATGGCAACATGCAGGGTGGTCCGGACGGACAGATGCCGGAAGATGCACAAACTCAGACGGAAGAATCCAATTAAAATTTTATATACATACTCATGCGAAAGTGCTATAATAAACAACAAGAGTTGGTGAATGGTTTTGTTGGGGTGCCGGAAGTCATGAGTAAGTCTGTAAAGAATATTATGATATATTTAATGGTAACGCTGATCATAGCGTTACCATTTTGCGCGTTTTTAGAGCCCCTTACAGTAAATGCGGATGAAAAAACGACCTTAAAGGTGGGGTGCTTTACAGATATGCCGTATATGATGCAAAGGGATGATAAAACGGGCAGGATGTCCGGATATGGCTATGAATATTTGCAGATGATAGCGAGTTACACGGGCTGGGAGTATGAATATGTTGAAGGGGAATGGAGCGAGCTGTGGCAGGCATTCTTAAACAGCGATATTGATATACTTGTGGATGTTTCCTATACAGAGGACAGAACACAGCAGATGCTTTTTCCTGACAGACCGATGGGCAGCGAGGTATACAGGCTGTATACTACAAGCGCAGATACGGATATAGACGCATCTAATCTTGAAGATACTCTCAAAGGCAAGATTATAGGCGTGACAGCTTATACAGTGCAGGAAGAGCTTTTAAAGAATTGGGTGGAAGAAAACAATATAGACTGCAGCGTGATAGGATATGTATCGGACTTTGTAAGAAATGAATATCTTGAGGACGGAACAATTGATGCTGTAGTTGAACTTGAAGCATCTGCGCTTTCAAAATGGGAACCCATAGCTGAGATAGGAGAAACCGAATATTATATGGCGCTTTCTCTCGGGAATGAGGACCTTATAGAAGAGATTAATTCTGTTCTTGAAAATATATCCATAGTTAATCCCGAATATGTACAGGAACTTTATAATAAATATTTTTCCGATGAAGTTGTCAGCAGCAGACTTAATGAGATGGAAAGAGACTGGTTAAGAGCGCATAATGAGCTTAACATTGGCGTTGTTCAGAGCGATAAGACCAGAAATATGTCGGAAATGCTGTCCGAGCTCATGGAGGAAATTTTTGTAAACAGGCTTAAGGTTGATAATCTGCAGGTAAACTGTATTTCCTATGATTCAGCGGAGGAGATGGAAGAGGATCTTAAATCCGGCAGGCTTGATGCAATCTATCCCATGTTTGATGACTGCTGGCTGGCAGAGCAAAAGGGGCTTAGCATAGTGGCTGAGATTGAACCCGTAAGGATAAGCATGATTGTATCCGATGCAACGGAAGATATAGAGACAATCGGCATTGCGGGAAGCGGACTTGTGGGATATTATACGGACTGTTTCTATCCCAATGCAACTATAACAGAATATGAAACGGAAGAGAAACTTTTTGATGCGGTGGCGGACGGAAAGGTGGATGCAGGGATATCTGACGGAGTAACACCGGACAGCATTATGAATTCTCAAAAAAAATATGTGGGACTGACAATGGTTGAAAACGGCGACGGATATTATAAGTGTCTCGCTGTTTTAAAAGGAAATGCCGGACTTTATATGATGCTCAGACGCGGCATGAATCTGGTGGATGAGAGTTTCATTAATTCGCTTACAATGTCATACGGAGTAAGAGAGGTAAAGTTTTCGTGGCATGATTTCTTTACGGAGAATGCCGTGGAAATAACAATGGCAATAGTTGTGCTCGCCCTGATAATCATTATTTTTATAGCTATAGCAAACAGTATAAGGGCGAGAAAACTCCTTGCACTTTCGAGGACAGACAGTCTCACACAAATTCTGAACCGCAGCGGAGAGCAGGTGGTCAGGAAAAAGATAGAGCAGCAGACGGAAGGTATGCTTTGCCTTTTGGATATTGATGACTTCAAAAGCTTTAATGACAGATTCGGACATGATGCGGGAGACAAGGTACTCATACGCGTCGCAGGCGTACTTTCGGAAGTATTTAGAAAAGAAGATGTGGTACTTCGGCTCGGCGGAGATGAGTTTGCTGTATTCATGCCTGGAGTTGTCACTAAGGAAGTGGCAGAGTCGGTGCTTATGAGGCTGATTAATGAAATAGAAAAAATTGACCTGCAGGAAACCGAAGGCGTAAAAGTAAATATAAGCCTCGGAGCGGCATTTTACACCATAGATGAAAAGGCCGATTTCGAGCAGCTCTACAAAAAGGCTGATATTGCCTGCTATGAAAGCAAGAGAACTTCCGGCAGCAGTTACAGTTTTGCTTAGAGCGGTTTGTCTATTCTGATAAAATCACCGGTTTTTAAATCGGGTGGCAGCATAAGAGGTCCAAAAGAAATCCTTTTTAAATATGTGACCTTCTTACCTGAGGACTCAAACATTCTTTTGACCTGGTGATAGCGGCCTTCCGTTATTGTCAGGTTAATTTCACTTGTGCCGGAGTCTGTATCGGTGCCCAGTATTTCGAGCCGCGCGGGCAGGGTGGGTCTGTCATCTCCGATATCTATTCCGCGGGAAAATCTATCCACATCTTCATCAGTTACAATACCGTCAATTTGTGCATAATATGTTTTTTCAACATGCTTTTTGGGGGATAACATTTCGTGAGACAGCATACCGTCATTTGTAATCAGCAAAAGTCCCTCGGTATCGACATCGAGCCTTCCTACAGGTGATAAAGAGGCTCTTTTTGAATCAATGAGTTCCAAAACCGTTGGATATACATTGTCTTTTGTAGCACTTACATAACCGGCAGGTTTATTTAAAAGGTAGTATTCGTATTCGCTGTAAGAAATAATCTGCCCGTTTACACTTATGATGTCATTGCCTGGGATAACCTGCTGCTCGGCCTTTTGGGCGGGAAGACTGTTTACGGTGACACAGCCTGATTTGATAAGTTTTTTAATTTCCTTGCGGCTAAAAACGCCGCTTTCTGACACATATTTGTCTAATCTCATTGCGTTTCCTTTGAATTGTGTAATTTTTGATATATAATTAGAATAACATTAAGAAAATACTTTAACAAGGGGTAGAATGTGTGATACAATTGGGTGTGATAAAAGGGATTCCATGTGGAGAGCTTTAAGAGGAGGACAGTTATGGCAGAAATTGAAAATGTTGAACTTGAAGAAAAAGCAAAAAAACCAAAAAAAGAAAAAAGAAAATCAAAGAGCAGCAAAAAGAGCAGTATTTTATCAAAGATTTATATTGCGGGCGTTCTTTGTATGGTTATACCGCTTATTATCAGTAGCGTGCTTCTGACACAGCGCGCAGTACAGAACCAGGCAAAAAGTGAAAAACAGAACCTGGAGAACCTTGCGGTAGACAAATGTGACAGCCTTGAGCAGTATATTGAGGCTCAGAAGGTTCTGGCACAGTCTATTGCCATAAATGAGAGTGCGGTATCTGCTTGTATGCGATACATAATGGAAGATACTATTGATGAGAAAGAGCAGGGCATAATGGAAGATTATCTTATGCAGATTCAGTCAAACTCGGGAGATTTGTATGAGAATTATTTTGTGACAATAGGCTCGGTTATGTATGCGGCATCGAGCGGAGACAGATCGGGACATGACTGCGGGGAAGAAGAGTGGTATCAAACGCTTCTTACCGAAGGATCTTATTGTGGAAATGATGTGTCACCGTCAACGGGAAGACCGGTTTATCTTATTGCCTATGCAATATATGAGCCGCAGAGCGGAGAGGTTATAGGTGCCGTAAACTGTGCAATTGACCTTGCGACAATGACAGAGAGCGTTATTAACATGGATGGTTATGATGTAAAGCTCTTTGATCTTAACGGTGTTGTTATAGCAAGTCCGGATACGGAGTCTATACTTACGATTGATATGAATGAGCTTGATCCGGAGAGCTGGGCTTATACTCTTGAGACAGCACCGGGCTATACAGAATTTAACGATCCGTATACAGGAAGCCTCGGATACCTTGGATTTGCCAAGAGCGACAATTTTGTTTGTGAAATTTCAGTAGAAGCAAGCAAGTTTGCGTCAGATACAAGAGCGCTCGTTATGAGAGCCATAGTCATTGGCGTAATTTGCTTTGTGCTTTCGCTTATAGTACTCTACTTTGCAGCCCGCTCTATAGCAAGACCTATGAAGAAGGCCAATGATGAGGTTACCAAGCTTATAGACGATGTAAATGCCGGACGGGGAGACCTTACAACCGAGATTAAGATTAATACAAATGATGAGACCGGTCAGCTTGTAACGAGCCTTAACTCGTTTATCGCTACTCTTAACGGAGTAATAGGTACAGTTAGAAGCACATCAGA
>CAJOOU010000018.1 GCA_905236735.1 uncultured Eubacterium sp.
CTTTATTGGAGTGCTAATTTCTACGCTCTTAATTTATCACTATCTGCATACAATGTCAACCTTATAAATATAAAGTTTTTGTAAATTTAGGGCGCTATAAACGAAAAAAGGCCCACGGCAAAGCCGCGGGCCCGATTAGTACATATTAGAACCATCCACCGTATGCTACAAAAAGAGGAGCAAATACGAGTGAAACAATTGTCATCAGCTTGATAAGAATGTTGATTGAAGGTCCTGATGTATCCTTAAACGGATCACCTACCGTATCACCAACAACGGCTGCTTTGTGAGGCTCTGAACCCTTTCCGCCGTGATGTCCGCCTTCAATATACTTCTTGGCGTTATCCCATGCACCACCTGCGTTTGACATGAAGATAGCCATAAGCACACCTGTTACAAGAGCACCTGCAAGGAGTCCGCCAAGCGCATCCACACCAAGTGCAAGACCTACGATGATAGGTACGATAACTGCCATAAGACCCGGAACAATCATTTCCTTAACTGAAGCCTGTGTTGAAATAGCAACGCATGACTTGTAGTCAGGCTTTTCTGTTCCTTCAAGGATACCCTTGTGCTCACGGAACTGACGACGAACTTCTTCAATCATCTGGTGAGCAGCCTTTGAAACGGCTTCCATAGTGATAGCTGAGAATAAGAATGGAAGCATACCACCGATAAGAAGACCAACGATAACCTTTGTATCAAGAATATCGATTGAGCTAAGCTGTACTGCCTGAGCATATGATACGAAAAGAGCAAGTGCTGTAAGAGCAGCAGATCCGATAGCGAATCCCTTACCCATAGCTGCTGTAGTGTTACCTACTGCATCAAGCTTATCTGTTATATTACGAACTGATTCGTCAAGTTCTGACATTTCAGCAATACCACCTGCGTTATCAGCGATTGGGCCGTAAGCATCAACAGCAAGAGTAATACCAAGTGTTGAAAGCATACCAACGGCTGAAAGAGCGATACCGTAAAGTCCGCAAACATTGTAAGAAACAAGGATACCTACGCAAATAAGGATGATTGGCCATCCTGTTGATCTCATACCAACAGCAAGACCTGAAATAATGTTTGTTGCCGCACCTGTCTCAGACTGCTCGGCAATCTTTTTAACTGACTTATAATCATCAGATGTATACATCTCTGTAATAACACCGATAATAGCACCAACGATAAGACCTGCAATAACAGCGATAGCTGCCTTAAAGTCACCAAAGAGAGTCTTACTGAGTACAACTGCACCGATAATAACAAGAACATCGGCTACATAAGTACCTGTCTTAAGCGCTGAATGCGGGTTTGTGTTCTCACCTCCGCGTACGAAGAAAGAACCGATAACAGAAGCAAGGATACCACATGCAGCAAGTGCAAGCGGGAATACCACGCCGTATGTTTCATGATATAAAAGACCAAGTGTAAGTGCTGAAATGATAGAACCTACAAATGACTCGAAAAGGTCAGCTCCCATACCTGCAACATCACCTACATTATCACCTACATTATCAGCGATTGTAGCCGGGTTACGCGGATCGTCTTCAGGGATACCTGCCTCAACCTTACCTACAAGGTCAGCTCCTACATCGGCAGCCTTTGTATAGATACCACCACCAACACGGGCGAAAAGAGCGATTGAAGAAGCACCAAGTGAGAATCCGAATAAGATGCTTGCATCACCTTTCCAAATGTATATCAAAGACACACCTAAAATACCAAGACCTACAACGCTCATACCCATAACGGCACCGCCTGAGAAAGCAACAGATAATGCTTTATTCATTCCGCTCTCTCTTGCAGCGTTTGCTGTACGAACATTAGCCTTAGTAGCAACTGTCATTCCGATATAGCCTGCGCATGTAGAAAAAAGTGCTCCGACAACAAAGCAAACTGCTGTCATCCAGTCTACACCGAGACCAATAAGTACAAACATAACTACTACGAATACCACAAGAATCTTGTATTCTGTTGTAAGGAAAGCTCTTGCTCCTTCTGCAATAGCATCAGAGATTTCCTTCATTCTGTCTGTTCCGACCGGCGCCTTAGATACGCGATTGGCAAGAACAAACGCAAACAGTAATGCGACTGCGCCCATAACAGGTGCTGCATACATTAACCATTCCATGATTAATTCCTCCTCATAATTTAGAATTCTTTTGCTTTTTAGCGTCAATGTATATAATACCAAAGCATGGTTCTCATGTCAATTAATTTATCAGAATGCTATTCCCGTAATATTTACCAAAAATCCCGAGATGACGCCTGTAGCATATAACACGGCAAGTATGGCGCCACTCTCTTTATGGGAAGTATTCTCCCTGAAAAGCACCACAAGTCCGACTCCGGCATTTACCAAAAGGCCCGCCATCATGGCTCCGGGTGAAAGTACACCTTCTATATAAAGTTCGGTGATCACTACAGAACTTGCGCAGTTGGGTATGAGTCCCACAATCCCCGCAATTACCTCTCCGAGGAAGGGAATATCCGTAAACACGAGTGCAAGAGAATCCTCACCTATCACTGCTATAAGAAGGTTAATGACAATCGAAAATACTATAATGTATCCGAAAATCTGCAGGGTGTGCGAAAGAGCGTACATCACAAGAGGCTGCTCTTTGCAGTCACACCCTTCGATAACTATTTCTCCGTCATACTCCTCGTCGTCTGCTTCTTCTATTTCAAGAGGCTCTGCACTTACCATAAAACCTTTTCTGAAAACGAATTCCAAAACAAAGCCCCAAAACATTCCTATGGCTATCTTTACCGCCAGAATCTTTATAATGGTTACTGCCGGAACACTTGCCGCTATAAAAAGAGGCAGCATCTCATCCGATGTCGAGAGATAGATTGCAATAAGCGTACCTACCGAAATTATTCTTGCAGCGTAAAGGGTTGAAGCCATAGCCGAAAAACCGCACTGTGGTACCACACCGAGGAGAGCTCCCCACAAAGGTCCAAACTTTTCGGCGTTTGCTATGGTCTGCAGATTTTTTTCACTGGCCTTTCTTTCGACCAGACCTATAATTATATAGGTCACAAAAAGAAACGGCACAAGTTTTACACTATCAATTAAAGCATCTAAAATTGCGTCAAGCATCTTTCTTCCTCTTTTATTATATGCATTACTCATGCCCTCGCAGATATGATGCACTTTCGAGTAGCCAAGCCACGCCATACCCTACTCGAAAGCTGCACAATCTGCTCGGCATATTTTATGTAGCAAACTATGTTTTAGCCTGAATTTGCTAAGAAATCCTCTTACCAAAGTACCCCGGTAATTACAACCTGCACCGACAGATGTCCGCGGAATTCGTTAAGCTGCGGGTAGTAGGTAAAGGGGACAATAAAGCTGCCGCGGCCGGAAAGCAGAATATCACGGCTGCCGCCGCCGAATCTTTTATCCAGCTCGTCCAAAAAATCATCAGCATCAGAAAAATACATTCCCTTAATCTTTTTGCCGCCCTCTTCCAGGGTTACTCTAAGCATATTGCCGTCTTTACCTATCCGCTTTGCAAAGGTAAATGCCGCATTTTTATCGGCAAAGACAGGCTTTTCATTTCCTTTTCCCATAGGTTCCAAAAGTTCCAGCTCTTTTATCAGCTTTTCACTAATGTAACCAATCGGCATATCCGCGTCAATATATTTTTTGGGAATCAGGTCATCTTCTGTTAGTAAACATTTCTCATTTAGTCTTTTTCTCATCTCATCAACCCTTGATTTTGCAAGCGAAAACCCTGCTGCCATGGGATGACCTCCGAACTTTACAAAGATATCCGAAACCTTATTCATCTCCTCATACATGGAGTATTCCGCAATCGACCTGCCCGAGCCTTTAACGGTTTCTCCTTCTCCGGTAATAACAAAAGAAGGTTTGTTAAACCTCTCTTTCAGCCTGCCGGCTATTATGCCCGCTATACTCTCATGTACCTTTGGCAGATAAACCACCAGAATCCTGTCATCTTTATAGCACTCCTCAGATATGCGGCAGGCTTCTTTTGCTCCTTCTTCCGTCAGGGCTTTTCTTTCTTCATTAAGCCTGATAAGCTTTTCGGCAATTAAGGGAGCGGTTTTGTCATCTGCCAGAAGGAGCCCAAGCGCCTCATCTGCGCTTTCGAGTCTGCCGCTCGCATTAAAACACGGGCCCAAAACAAACCCCAGATGATAGCAGGCCGGTCTTTGTATCCCTGTACGGTTTATCAGTTCCTTAAGTCCGGGATTTTGTGTCATATTCATTTTTTCAAGGGCCGCCTTTACAATATAGCGGTTTTCCCCACACAGGTCCATAACATCTCCGACCGTTGCAAAACCCGCGTTTTCGATGAGATTGTCCAGAGCATCCTTCTGCGCGGACATCTTTTCATAGAGCACATACATAAGCTTCCACGCCACAACAGCCCCGCATATACCTTCAAACGGATAATTGCACTCTTTTTGTTTGGGATTGACTATGGCCAGGGCCCGTGGCAGAATCTCTTTTTTTTCTCCGTCCTCTTCCACAAAGGGTACCTCGTGATGGTCCGTCACTATGACCTTTATTCCCAGAGAGTTGGCATACTCTATCTCCTTTGCAGCAGCTATACCGTTGTCGCAGGTTATAATAAGGTTTGCCCCGCACTTTTTTGCCTCTTCAATAAGATGCATATTAAGTCCGTACCCGTCCTTTACGCGGTGGGGTATGGCGTAGGAAATGTTCGCTCCGAGATTTTTCAGAGCCTTATAGAGAATATAGGTGGAATTAATACCGTCAATATCATAGTCGCCTATAATTCTGATATGGCTTCCTTTTCCGATTTCCTCCTTTAGAATATCAGCAGCCCTGTCCGCATCTTTTAAATCATGTGGGCTGTGCATATCCGAAGGCGAAGGATGAAGGTATCTGCCCATTTCTTCCGGAGCAATGCCACGGTTTACCATGAGCCTGATTATGACGGGGTCTACTCCGTATTTTTCAGAAAGGGCAAAGAAGTCAGCCTTCTTTGCCCTTAGGATCCATTTTTCTTTCATAATAACTACTCTTCGTCTGCTTCATCCTCTGAAGTATAGGTAACGCTTGCAGCTTCTGTAAGCTTGTCCCATACCTTAAGCTGCACTACAGCTCTCTCAAAATCTTCTTCTCCGACATACTCGATAAATGCTGCCATATCTTCGAATCCGTATGCTGTAATAAATGTATCTATATCATCATATCCATAATACTCTGCATAGCTTGTGAGGAAACTTTCCTTATCCTCGTCGGTTACCTCATCCCAGCCTTCTTTCTCGGCGATGGCTTCCTGGATAAGTTTCTGCTCAAGATAGCTCTGTACATACTCCGTGAGAGCTTCGTCATACTCTTCCTCTGTCTCATATCCGTAAGCACTTGCTATATAATCAACAAACTCATAATCGTAGCTTTCTGCCGTCTCCTTATCAGACGCCTTATATTCATTAAAGGTCTGTTCTGCGAGCCCTTCCGGAAGTGAGGTCACGCTGCAAACAGCATATACCGCATCCTGTACGGCGCTCTGGAGAGCATTCTCTGTCTGTTCTTCGGCTGTGACTGTTATTTCAGACCAGATATATTCATCATAATCCGCTGTCGAAGTATACTCACCTTCTGTATATTCATTTACAAAATCGTCGGTATATTCCGGAATTGTCTCATCTGACTCGAGAATAGAGTTTATGGTACAGGTAAATGTTGCATCCACTCCCTGAAGATCTTCTGGTGAATAATCATCCGGGAAGGTAACTTCAACAATAACCTCTTCTCCTACGCTGTGACCGATGAGCTGGTCTTCAAAATCATCTATAAATGATCCTGAACCGATTTCAAGTTCATAACTGTCAGAAGAATCGATCTCCTCACCGCTCTCTGTCTGTACTCCGTCATAGGCAAGGTCAATCAGATCCCCGTCTTCGACAACCGTCTTGTCAGATACCGCATGATAGCTTTCAGACTCAAGAATATCGTTTAAATAATCATCATAATCATCCTGGGTAGCTTCATACTTTACACTTTCAACCTCTACCCCGAAATAATCTCCAAGTTCTACATAATCAAGAGCGTCATATACAATATCTCCGCTCGCATCTGCCGATGCATCTGCGCTCTCAGACGCCTCACTGTTTCCACATGCCACAAGCGCAAATACGCTTAAAGCCCCCAAAAATCCCAGTAAAATCTTTTTCTTCATTGTCGTTCCTTCCTTATTTTTTTCTGAATCGGGAAAAGAATCCCTTTTTCTCAGGCTCAGCTTCTTTTGAGTTTCTAAGTCCCCTGACACCTGTAATATATATACCGCTTACCACAGCCTTTACCTCTTTTTTGACCGGAATCTGGTCAAATATTTCATAGTCTGCAATAAGAGTCATAATCTTCGGTCCAACCTTCGCCTTTACAACCGGGACCTTTGATCTTTTGAGATACCACGGTGTCTGGCTGATAACAATCTCCGGAAGTCCGGCATCTTTTATCGGCATTCTTTTCTTGTCAATAATAAGCATTGATATTGTCTGCGAATTGGCAGCAATGGCTCCCGCCTGCTCCTCTCTTGTCTTCTGGGCTTTGCGTCCCAGAAAATAAAGTACACCAAGTACTACCGCAAGTATTACGGCAATAATAATAAGCACAATAATAAATGTATTCATATCTTCCTCCTATACACGGATAATAATTTTATCATCTGACCTGTCAAAAATCAACCTTTCATAACTCTATTCCAATATCTTTGGACTGCACACTCATGCTGATGGTGCAATCCGCAACATGTTCAAAGTTGATTGCCAATCCGTATTTTGCCAGGATTTCTATGTTATCATCCGTCTCATCTATGGACACATTTCTGCCGCTTAAAGCCACCTGCAAAGCCCCCATGGGAGTCTGATAACTTGTAATGTTTTCCCTGCCCTGTTCTATTATCATCTGGACATTGGTATATCCGGTTTTGGTAACACTTAAGTATTTGTCATAAAACTTAAGTGTGTTTTTGGTAAGTTCGTTTTTGTTTTCCCCGACCTCATCATACATCACATAATGCTTGCCGTTCTTAAAATAATACTGAGCCGGAGTGATAATTTCTATCTCATCTCCGCCGCTTGCAGCTTCACGGCCCATATGAAGTCCGGAGATTTTTAGAAGTACATCTTTAGTCATAATATCATTTTCCTTTTTATTTTATCACCGCGCGGTGGAAGACCTTCTTACCCTTTTTAATCTTTACACCTTCTGTAAGTGCGGATTTTGAAATAACTGCATCAATTGCAGTAACCTTCTCTCCGTCAACGGATACTCCGCCCTGCTGGATAAGTCGTCTTGCCTCTCCGCGACTTGGCACAAGTGAGCATGCGCTAAGCAAATCTATAATATTCATTCCGTCATCTGCTACATCGCCGCTTTCAAGCTCTGTGGTCGGCATATTGGCATCATCTCCCGCTCCCGAAAAAAGCGCGCGTGCCGTTTCAAGAGCCTTGTCAGCCTCTGTCTTTCCGTGAACGAGCTCTGTAAGCTCGTGGGCGAGAATCTCCTTTTTCTCGTTTATGCGCGAGTCATCCCAGGTTTCCATTTCCTTTATCTCATCAAGAGGAATAAAGGTGAGCATCTTAATGCATTTCATTACATCCGCATCATCTACATTTCTCCAGTACTGGAAGAAATCAAACGGAGAAGTCTTGTTCGGGTCGAGCCATACGGCTCCGCCTACGGTCTTGCCCATCTTCTTTCCTTCGGAATTAAGAAGGAGGGTAATAGTCATGGCATATGCATCATCTGATTCTTTGGTTTCCTCGTTAAAGGATTTTCTTCTGATAAGCTCGGTTCCCGCAAGCATATTGCTCCACTGGTCGTTTCCGCCGAACTGCATATTAACACCGTAGTTATTGTGCATATAATAAAAATCATATGCCTGCATTATCATATAGTTAAACTCTAAAAATGAGAGTCCTTTTTCCATTCTCTGCTTATAGCATTCGGCTCTGAGCATGTTGTTTACAGAAAAGCACGCTCCAACCTCACGAAGCAAATCAACATAGTTCAGTTTTAAAAGCCAGTCAGCATTATTAAGCATTATTGCCTTGTCTTCTCCGAACTCGATAAATCTCTCCATCTGCTTTTTAAAGCACTCACAGTTATGCTCGATTGTTTCCGGAGTCATCATGCTCCTCATATCTGTTCTGCCGGAAGGATCTCCTATGTAACCTGTGCCGCCTCCGATGAGCACGACCGGTCTGTTTCCGGCCATCTGAAGTCTTTTCATCAGGCAAAGCGCCATAAAATGCCCTACATGGAGAGAATCTGCCGTCGGGTCAAATCCTATGTAAAATCTTGCTCCGCCCTTATTGATGAGCTCTCTTATTTCATCCTCATCAGTAACCTGAGCTATAAGTCCTCTCTCTAAAAGTTCCTCGTAAATTCCCATTTTATTCCTCCGTATCCGATGCAGAACTGTCTTCTGAGGCCGCATCCACATCTATAATCTCATCGTTTTTAATCTTTTCGATAAATTCCTTGGCAGCCGCTACCGACTCCTCATCAGGAATCATAACATAGGCATACTGGCTCGGTGCCGAATATGTGGTGGCCTTTGAGCCTGTACCTATAACCGAAGTCTTCTGCACATCCCAGCTGCCGCCGCTCTCGAGCTGCTTTTGAACCATATCCGAGATGAGAGAATACGGCATACTTGTCTCAAAACTCTCCGAAAGCGCGCTCATAAGCGAGGCGTAATCATTTAAGATGGCCGATGATGTAGCCGTGTCTATTACCGCCTCTATTATCTTCATCTGGTTTATACCTCTTTGGTTATCACCTGCGGCAAAGGCATGTCTCTCCCTTGCAAATTCAAGAGCATGCTCTCCGTCCATATGGTTCCACCCTGCGGAAAACCACAGTTTCTTTGTCCATGAGGTAAATGAAATATCCGAATATACATCTATACCGCCAAGGGCATCAATTATCTCTTCAAATCCGGTAAAGTTGACTCTGAAATAATAATCCACATCTGTCTCATAAAGCATGGAGAGAGTTTCCATAGAGCAGTCCACTCCGTAAAGCCCCGCATGAGTCAGCTTGTCTTTCTGCATTCCCGATACCGATGTCGTCACATAGTAATCTCTCGGTGTGGAAACCAGAAGCACCTGATGAGTATTCCTGTTTACCACGGCGAGAATATTTACATCGCTTCGGCTTGTTGTAGATATGCTGCCTGTGACATCTATACCGCTTATAAATATGGTAAATATACCGTCTTCTTCATCATTTTCCGCACTTTCCGTAGAAGTTTCGACCTTATACTCGGCTATGGCCTTTATCTCATCGCCCAGCTCCTCATATCCGTCGGTATCCTCAAGCACGACTATATAGGCCGCATTTATGATCATGGCGTCTATTTCCTGCGAAAGTACGGCATCGGTTACCTCATACATATCACTGTAGGTGGCAACATTTATCTCTGAGCCAAGTTCTGCTTCTATCTGGTCGATTATCTGATTGGTGTTATCCCTGTCCTGAGCTGCAACTATGCCAAAGGTATAGTCAGCCGCATCCTCAATGTTTTCGGCTTCGTCATCCACATCCACATAAACCCCGTATCCGGTAACCTTGATGTTTGAATCCGAGATATTCATAAGCGTCGATATGGCTCCGTGGAGAAAATAAAATCCGGCTCCGCATATAACCGACATCAAAAGCGCCATAACAAATCCGACAAAATAAGGCTTTTTCCTCGTAAATACGAACATAAAAAGCGCAGTAAACAAAAGTGCTACTACCATCACACCTAAAATGGCATATATATATGTGCCGGAAACCATACTGCTTATGTACATTTCATAACAAAACAGCACTGTTGTTACAAGCTGAATAAACCAAAGTATTCTTCCTAATATTTTCCTTGCACGCATGAATCTTCCTCCGGAATGTTTTATCTTAAGAAATTTTCTTTAATTGTGGCTATGGGCTCCGGCCGGGAAATGAGATACCCTTGTGCCTTGTCACAGCCTATATCTTTCAAAAATCCGAGCTGCTCCTCGTTTTCCACGCCCTCGGCAAGGACGCTTATACTGAGCGACTTGGACATATTTATCAGTGAACCCACTATCTGCTGTGAGCGCGAATTAAAACTGCGCAAAAACAGCATATCAAGTTTAATTCCGTCAAACTCAAAGTCCTTTAAAATATTGAGTGATGAATAACCGCTGCCGAAATCATCCAGCCAGACCTTGTATCCGGCCTCCCTGAATCTCGCCATCTGCGCAAGCATGTAATTTACATCATCGGCTATGGCAGTCTCAGTTATTTCTATGATTATCATATCCTTGGATATATTGTAGGTTTTAAGCGTGGTGTCAACATAACTTACAGCATCCATCATCTGCATATCTCTTCTCGAGAGATTAACCGATACCGGCACAGTATTATATCCGCCGCCCTTAAGCTCGTTTAAGTCCTGGCAGACCTTCCTTATCACATGCTGGTCAAGCTTGTGAATCTTGTAATGCTGCTCGAGTATCTCAACAAAGTCCGTCGGGGAAATCATACCGTAAACCGGATCATTCCACCTTGCAAGAGCCTCGCAGTTAATAACCTTTCCGCTTATTGCGCTTATTATCGGCTGATAATATACCTCAATATGTCCGTAAGCAAGTGCCTTATCAATATTTTCAACTATATATCTTTCGCGCTTTACCTTGTCATCCAGTTCCTTATCATAGGTCCTGTAAGGCAGCGGCGCAGTGCTTTTCAAAGTATCACAGGCATATTTTGCCCTGTCAATACAAAGCCTCGGCTCCGTATCTTCCTGCTTAAAATAATATATACCGGTAATTATTTCAACTCCGGCTCCCATTTGTATGCCCCTGACCAGTCCATGTATGAGTTTTACCTCAGACTCTATCTTCTCTTTGGGGGCACATACCGCAAAATGGTCATCTGAAAGTCTGGCTACCAGCGCATTATGCTGATGCACCTTTCTAAGTACGCTGCCAACTTCCCTAAGCAGGGTGTTACCTGCCTCAAACCCGTTCTTTTCATTGTATGCCGTAAAATGCACTATATTATAATAGCAAATGGCATAGCCCGTTTTTTGCTCCGAGTTTACGAGGTCATTAAGCTTCATTCTGAAATACTCTCCGCTCATAAGGCCGGTGGTTTCATCGGTATTACGGATTCTCGCATTCTCCGCCCTTACACGCATCGCATGCATCATAGCCTTTACTATAATGATATTGGTAACATACAGCCCCAGGGAAATCCATCTGAGCCATATCCTTATGTTTTCGCTTGTTCCATCTGGCAGAAGTCCGGGAGCAATACAAAGAGCACTTATGAGTATCCATACAATATTCTGAAGGATTATAAATACATATTTATCAAAATATACACTTTCTTCTCTGACATATTCGAGGTCTTCCTTAAACGAGCATAACCAGAATATAAAAAGCGCCGCTTCAAGCAATATGTAAGAAGTAGTGCTTTCTCCCAGCAGTCTGGCTATACAATCAGCATTAACAAACTGATAGTATATAAACATGGAAAAATCTATCGGGCATTGGGGGTCAATCCTTCTCGATACCAGTACATGATAGAGACTTACGAAAAGCAGAATCATAACAAACTGTGTCCAAAAATTAACCGATACGATTCCGCTTACCGATATGTTTACCCTGTCTAGTAAAAAAGATACGACATACTGTTCAATATGCTCCGCTAAATACTTGCAGCATAAAAAAGACACCAGAAACACAACTACTGATTCCAATGCTCTTTTCCATACGGGCATGTTCTTCATAAAAATCCGTATATTTACGATAATAAACAGCACCGCCGATACTATCATC
>CAJOOU010000019.1 GCA_905236735.1 uncultured Eubacterium sp.
AATCCTGATGCAAGAGAGCCCTTGTCAGCAAGTACCTTTACAGAGTAAGACATCATCTGTGGATAGATGAATGCAACTCCGGCACCGCCTAAAACTCCATAGAAAATATAAAACATCGGGAGTGATGTAGCAAAAGAGCATGCGAAGATACCAACACCGTAAAGTACAGCACCTACAATCATGTTTCCTCTAACGGAAAGTCTTGAAATAATCGGGCTGAGCGGTATAGGTCCGAGGCATGAAATTGCTACCTGAAGTGTATATGTAATAGCTATCGCTGAAGGTGCCCATTCTGCATGCTCTGTCATAATTGCAGACTGCAGGATTGACCATGAATATCCGAAGCCTGCGCAGAAAGTTGCGATAAGGGCTGCTATGAAAATCAGCGTTCTTTTCGACTTAAACTGTTCTACTGTCATTTTCTCATTTCTCCTAACTTATAGTATTATGGGGGATTTCAAAGTCAGGGCACTCGCCAAAAGGGCGAGTGCCCGAACTTTAATCTTTATTATTTCTGTAAGTTTTTAAACTCTTCAATGAGCATCGGAACGATCTTGTAAAGATCTCCGCAGATACCGTAATCAGCTACTTCAAAGATAGGTGCGATTGCGTTCTTGTTGATAGCTACAATGATATCTGAACCCTGCATACCTGCAAGATGCTGGATAGCACCTGAGATACCGCAGGCGAAATAGATTTTAGGCTTAACAGTTGTACCTGTCTGTCCTACCTGGTGTGAGTGATCGATCCATCCTGCATCTACTGCTGCACGGGAAGCACCAACTACACCGCCTACTGCATCAGCGAACTCCTGCATAAGCTTGAATCCGTCTGCATTGCCGAGACCTGCACCACCTGATACGATGATTTCAGCATCTGTAAGAGATACCATCTCAGTTGTAGACTTAACAATCTCCTTAACGATAGTTCTGATGTCTGCTTCCTTAACATTTACTGCAAGGTCGATTACTTCACCCTTCCTGCTCTCATCTCTTACAGCCTTGTCCATAACACCCGGACGAACTGTAGCCATCTGAGGTCTTGTAGACGGGCAAACGATAGTAGCCATAAGGTTACCGCCAAATGCAGGACGAGTCATCTTAAGTCCGCCTTCGTGCTGTGCGATTCTTGCTTCCGGTACCTTTGCACTTGTTACAGATGCAAGATACTTAACATAGTTGTCAGAGTTTACATCAAGGTGTGTACAGTCAGCTGTAAGACCTGTTGTTGTTCTCTTAGCTACACGAGGACCTAAGTCTCTACCAATGTGAGTAGCACCTAAAAGGATGATACTCGGCTTGTATGTATCAATAGCATCACAGATAACCTGTGTGTATCCGTCTGTTGTATAGTTTTTAAGTAAAGCGTTGTCTGCAACATATACCTTCTGTGCACCGTAGTACTGAAGTTCTGTAGCAAGGTTGCCTACATTCTCACCAAGAAGAACTGCGCAAAGCTCTTCTCCAAGTTCGTCTGCAAGCTTTTTACCTTCACCAAGTAATTCAATAGCAACGCTATTTAATTCTCCCTGTCTCTGCTCAGCAAAGACCCATACGCCCTTCCAAGCGCTTTTTTCTTCTGCTGTTACTCTAGCCATTTTGAACCTCCATATATAAATTCAATAATATTTCTAATATTAGCTCACATCCATAAATTGCGAAGCAATTTTTAGATGTAGTGCTTCTCCTTGAGCTCTGACATAAGTGCATCAACCATCTCTTTGTCCGTTCCTTCAAGCATCTTACCTGCACCCTTCGGAGCCGGAGCAAATGATGTAAATACATTTGTCGGAGAAGCCTTAAGTCCTGTTTCAGACTCTTCGATTGTTACATCGTCGAATCCCCATACAGTGATTCTCTCCGGCTGAGCATAAGCATCATAAATTCTACCAACATTCATGTATCTTGGAGTGTTAAGCTCCTTAACACATGTTACCATACAAGGCATCTTAACATCGATTACTTCGTAACCATCCTCAAGCTGTCTCTGTACAGTAACTGTATCACCGTTAACCTGGATATCCTGAGCATATGTTACCTGTGGGATACCAAGCTTTTCAGCGATCTGCGGACCAACCTGAGCTGTATCACCGTCGATAGCCTGACGACCGCCGAGGATAAGGTCGAAACCACCCTCAACATTTGCCATACCTGCAGCGATAGCGTTTGATGTAGCCCATGTATCTGAACCACCGAACTTTCTGTCTGAAAGAAGGATGGCATCATCAGCGCCCATAGCCATACATTCGATGAGCATTTCTTTTGCCTGATCCGGACCCATTGAAATTACTGTTACATGAACATTTTCAGGGTCTTTGTCCTTAATCTGAAGAGCAGCCTCAAGTGCGTTTGCATCATCCGGGTTAAGGATTGACTCAACACCCTCACGGTTAATTCTTCCTGTTTCAGGATCTGTTGTTACATTCTTTGTATTTGGAACCTGTTTTGCACAAACTAATATTTTCATGTTAAAGTTATCCTCCTTAAAATTAATCAGCTAATACATTTCTTGAGATAACTAACTTCTGAATTTCAGATGTTCCTTCGTAAATAGGAAGGATACGAGCATCTCTGTAAATTCTTTCGATAGCGTACTCTTTCATGTAACCGTAACCACCATGAATCTGGAGTGACTTGTTGGCAACTTCAACAGCTGTCTCTGAAGCATAGTATTTAGCCATAGCAGCTTCTGTTGTAACCTTCTGGTGATTGTCAAGCTTATCAGCTGCAGAGTATACAAGCTGTCTGGCAGCCTCAACCTTTGTAGCCATATCAGCAAGTGTAAACTGTGTATTCTGGAACTTGGAAATAGCTCTGCCGAACTGTACTCTTTCCTTAGAATACTCTACAGCGCAATCAAGTGCTCCCTTAGCAGCACCAAGTGACTGAGCGGCAACAGTAACACGACCTGCATCAAGGATGCTCATGGCGATGTTGAATCCCTTACCAATCTGTCCGAGGATATTTTCCTTTGGAACCCTGACATTCTCTAGGATAATGTCTGATGTTACAGATGCGTGGATACCCATCTTAGACTCAGGCTTACCTGTTGAGAATCCGTCCCATTTACTCTCTACGATAAATGCTGTGATACCTCTTGTACCTGCCTTCATATCTGTCTTTGCAAAGATAACGGCATAGTCACAAAGCGGTGCCATTGTGATGAATGTCTTACGACCGTTAAGGATGTAGTAATCTCCGTCTTCTTCTGCTGTAGTTGAAACAGAACCCGAATCACATCCTGCGCCCGGCTCAGTAAGACCGAATGAAGCAATAGTTTTACCCTGAGCAAGCGGCTTAAGGTATTTCTGCTTCTGCTCCTCATTACCGAAGTAAAGATACGGAGCACCTGAAAGTGAGTTACTCATAAGGAATGAACCTGCAGATACATCCTTTGCAGCGAACTCTTCCATAGCAAGAACAAGTGACTTATAGTCACCACCCATTCCGCCGTACTCTTTAGGAATTGTAATTCCTGTGAAACCATAGCGGGCTACCTTCTCCCAAAGTTCCTTCGGGTACTCGCCTGTGGCATCAGCATCAATTGCAACCGGCGCAATCTCGTTCTCAGCGAACTCTCTTGCCAGCTTCTTAATCATTTCATGTTTAGCTTCAAACATCATAATTGATTTCCTCCTGGTTTTATATTTAAAGCAATTTGATTATTACTAATCAACCTGGTTATGTGTAAACAGACTCTTGGCCATTTCCCAAACATCATCGGCCAGGTCATCATCTATTTCCACATGTCTTATTTCACGAACGGAATGTCTTATCTTTGGAATAACGGTTTCCTCAAGGGTGCCGTCCACCGCATGACAACCCGCGCATTGTCCGCGGAATCTCACGCTAATGGCTCTCTCCTCCGGAAAAACCTCCGAAAGTTCTATCCATCCGCCATGTTCTTCAAGAACAGGATTTATTTCCTCATCAATGCATTTTTCAATCTTCGCAGTGAGAGCTTCTAAATCTGTGTCTGTCATAAATTCACCTTAAAAAAAGTGCAGGAATACGAAGACTTTACAAGAAAGTCCTCGTTTCCCGCCGCATTATTAATATACAACGTCTGTCTTAAGATCATCTGCTACGATGAACTCTGCATCCGTATTGTCTTTGATGTTCTGAAGGTCATATCCCTCGCGGATTTCCTTTAAGTACATCTTTCCATCATGGAACTCGAATACGGCACGCTCTGTAACAACATGTGTAACCTGTCCCTTACATGTAAGAGGAAGTGTGCAGCTCTTAAGAAGCTTAGGATCACCCTTCTTTGTGCAGTGTGTTGTCATAACGATAACTTTTCTTGCCTGGCAAAGATCCATAGCTCCGCCCATTCCGGCAAATTTACCCGGTGTAAACCAGTTAGCAAGGTCACCTTCCTGTGAAACCTCAAATGCACCAAGTACTGTAGCTGCAAGATGTCCGCCGCGGATGATTGCGTAAGACATTGCATGTGACATTACCATTGCTCCCGGAACCGGAAGGAAAGGAATACCGCCTGCGTTTACAAATGACTCCAGCTGTGTTCTTTCCGGAATATCCGGATCGTTACGGCTTACCTGCTGGCCTACACCAACACAACCGTTTTCTGTATGTACGAGTACACCATCTGCTACATTGTCAGCAACGAGAAGCGGTGCGCCGATACCAAGGTTAATTACATCGCCCGGCTCGAAGAATTTAGCAATTCTGCTTGCCATAGCTTCTTTGTCATTCAGGGTCTGTCCTGATCCATGGCTCATCTCCATATTAGATATACCTCCTCTGCTCGTCTAAAATATAGTTTACGAATACACCCGGTGTACGAACTGTATCCATAGGAATCTCTTCAATGTCACAGATGTGGTCTGCCTGAACGATTGTGCAATCAGCAGCCATAGCCATTGTAGAGTTGTAGTTGTCCATATTACCTCTGTATGTAAGGTTACCGTATACATCAGCTCTTCTTGCACGAACAAGTGCGATGTCGGCATGAAGAGGAGTCTCGATAAACCACTCTTTACCGTCAACTGTTACAGTCTCTCTTTCCTTTGTGAAATCGCAGCCTGTTCCCATGCCGGCACGAAGAAGAATTCCGCCTGCTCCTACACCGCCACAACGGATCTTCTCTACGAGAGTACCCTGTGGTGTAATGTGAAGTTTGAATTTACCTTCTTTAGCGAGCTCACCAAACTCAGGATTGAGTCCTACATGTGAGTGCCAGCACTCTTTAACAATACCTGCGTGGTAGAAACGACCCTGGCAAAGATCCGGGTCTCCTGCATCATTTGAAATTAAAGTAATATCCTTAACTCCGCTCTCGATAACAAGCTCGATGAGTTCACGCGGAACACCAGAGCAAGCGAAGCCGCCAACCATAAGAGTCATGCCGTCAAAAAACTTTGACATGATTTCCTCTCTGGAGGCAAGTTTGTTTTTCATCATAATTTTGCGTCTCCTTTTTTATTTATATTTATAACTTTATAAAAAAGTTATTTACTTAGAATCAGTTTTTAGGAGTATATCCTATACGGCAAAAAACGGCTGCAGCGACGAAAAGCTTTAAACTCCCCGCCTCCGCAGTCATTTTTAAGTAGATTATAAAATGCTTTATTAAGCTTTAAATACCTCTTAGCCCTTGCAAAGAAGTCCGCCGTCAGGATAGAGAACCTGTCCTGTGTGGTAGCATGAAGCATCTGAGCAAAGATAAACAGCTGCACCGATGATATCTTCCGGCTTAGCCATTCTTCCGAGCGGATGATCTGCAGGAATAGAAACTTCCTGAGCCTGCTTCGGAACGATCTTCTCCATCATAGGTGTAAGTGTAACTGTAGGTCCGATACCGTTAACAGTTACTTCAGGTGCAAGCTCTGTAGCGCACTGCTTGATGATGCTTGTAAGAGCACCCTTTGTAGCGCAGTATCCGGCATTTCCACCACCCGGGAATGTAGCGATCTGGTCACGAACTGAAGTAACATCTACGATCTTACCATATCCCTTCTCTTTGAAGTGCTTACCAAATACTTTGTTGCAAACGAATACTGAACGAACATTTGTTGTAAGCATAGCGTCGAAATCAGCCATGTCAAAGTCAACAACATCATGCTTACGGTTGAATCCCTGTGAGCAAACAAGAATCTGGCAGTCGCCAAACTTCTTAAGTGTCTCTGCAAGAACATTCTCAACCTGGCTGTCTACTGTTGCATCACATACAACATAGTCAACCTTTGCACCGTTATCAGCGTGTGCCTCGATTTCCTTAACTGCTGCCTGAAGCTTTTCTTCTCCACGGCTTGCGATTACTACGTTAGCACCGAATGCTGCAAGTCCCTTAGCGATTGCCTCGCCAAGTCCGCCTGCGCCACCGAAAACTACTGCTGTTTTTCCGTCCATTCTGAACATAGATGTCAGATTCTCTGGTACAAATCCAGTTGCCATTGTTTATTTACCTCCTAAAACTTTATTGTTTTTAAAATACTTTTATATTCTATAAAAAAAATTAGTCATTTGTCAAGGTTTTAGCAATTGTTTTTATGTATTGCCATCAGATTAATTCCGCATAAGCCAAAATAACATTTACACAGCCTTTCGTGCCGATTAGGCCGCTGTCAAGACAGAGGTTGTAATTACGGGCATCTCCCCACCTGTTTTCGGTATAATAGTTATAATAACTTGCCCTTGCCTTGTCTATTTTCTTCATCTCCGCCGCAGCAGTTTTTTCATCTACTTTCGCCCGCTCGCAGATGCGTTTTATCCTGGCCTGTTTATCTGCGGTAATAAACACATTTACCACATTGTCAAACTCCCTCAAAGCAAAGTCCGAACATCTTCCGACTATTACGCAGCTTTTATTCTCGGATGCCACCTTCTGAATAGTCTGCATCTGCGCAAGATTGGCCTGCATGGATATGGGCATTGACTCGCCGAACATAGGGAAATTCCCCATAGCCATGGAATAAAGCGTGCTCTTTACCGGCTGCTCATCAAAGGTCTCGAATATTTTTTCCGTATACTCGCTCTCCTTTGCAGCTTCTGCAAGAAGTTCCCTGTCAAAAAAAGGCACGCCAAGCTTTTGTGCGAGAAGTTCTCCCACTTCTTTTCCTCCGCTTCCGAAACTGCGGCCTATGGTAAAAATTATATCTTTCATAATCATTCTCCCCTCTATGATTCTTTATCATGAATTGCTTCAATGATTCTCTCTTTGATTTCCAGAGCCTTGTTTTTAACTCTGCTGTTTACATATTTGTCGGTAATAACCCTTGATATCAGCTTTGCCGCATCTTCGAGGTTACCGGTCTCATAAGCAAGGGCAGCCATAAGGTACTCTGTGGTTGTCATATCCATTCCGATAAAAGGAGGCACCTCCTCTGCCATAGCCGAAACAAACCCGTCATACGCCATCTTGATGTGCTCTTTTTCCTCGTTTTCGCAGCGTTTTATTTCCTCAGTATTTACCGGGGGCTCATTTTTTATAACTCTTTCGTTATCCTCGGCTTCGAGCTGCTCTCTTTTGCCTCTCCAAAGCCATGCAATAAGAAGGGCAGTATAGGCTTTTTCACTCATTTTGCCGCGTTTAACCATAGCCGTCACAAGAGCAAGCTTATGCATCTTTATGGCGTCATCATAGGTATAACTTTCAAGCGGAGGCTCGTCCTTTGGCCTGAAATTGGCCTGTATCTGCTCTTTTACCAGTTTTTTCTGCGGACGCAGAATATCCTCAAATGTCCTGCTCATTGCTGTATATCCGCAGACAGGGCATGAGTAAACTCCGTATTTTAAGGCATCAAATCCGTTGGTATTGCGGGGGCGCAAATCTATATCGGATTCTGTCCTTATGACCTTCCCGCTCTTTACGGAAAGCACCTCTATCCTGCTTTCGCACACGGGACACTTTATGTGTTTTTTCAGTAAAAACTCCCTCTCATCCATATCATCTTCCTCTAAACCGTTAGTTTGCCGGTAATTTAAACGAGCTTTTAAGCGACACTATACGGTTAAACACCATATTCTCTTCCGTAGAATCCTTAATGTCGGTGCAGAAAAATCCGGTCCTGACAAACTGGAATTTTTCACCCTTTCCGGCCTCTTTTACGGCCGCCTCGACATAGCAGTCCGTAAGCACCGTAAGAGAGTTGGGATTCACATTAACATTGCCTTCTTCATTATAAACCCCAAGTTCTTCATTAACAAGATTTTCGTAAAGTCTTACCTCGGCTTTGACTGCTGTCCTTGCATCCACCCAGTGGATTGTGCCTTTTACCTTTCTTCCGTCCGGAGAATTTCCTCCTCTTGAAGCCGGGTCATAGCTGCAGTGCACCACGGTAACATTTCCGTTTTCGTCCTTTTCAAAGCTCTCACATTTTACAAAATAAGCGTTCATAAGGCGTACTTCATTGCCCGGGAAAAGCCTGAAATATTTTTTCGGAGGTTCTTCCATAAAATCATCTCCGCTTATATAAAGTTCTCTTGAAAATGTTACCTTTCTTGAGCCCAGCTTATCGTTTTCAAGGTTATTGGGAATCTCGAGAATCTCGCCTTCCCCTTCCGGATAATTGTCTATAATAACCTTAATCGGATTAAGCGCTGCCATAACCCTTTTGGCCTTTAGCTTAAGGTCCTCTCTGATACAGTATTCAAGCATCGCATAATCCACGGAGCTGTTGCTCTTTGAAATGCCGCAAAGTTCAACAAAATTTCTGATAGACTCAGGAGTAAATCCTCTCCTTCTAAGAGCCGCAATGGACACAAGTCTCGGGTCATCCCATCCGTCAACAGTGCCGTCTTCCACAAGTTTTTTGATATATCTCTTGCCCGTTACAACATTGGTAAGATAGAGTTTTGCAAACTCTATCTGTTTAGGGAAACCATCCGGTTCATCTTTAAAACCGCAGTTTATAACTACCCAGTCGTAAAGCGGTCTGTGATCTTCGAATTCCAATGTACAGATGGAATGCGTTACCCCCTCAAATGCATCCTCAAGAGGGTGGGCAAAATCGTACATGGGATAGATACACCATTTATCTCCGGTATTGTGATGAGTCATCCTTGCCACCCTGTAAAGAATCGGGTCTCTCATGTTTATATTGGGGCTGGACATATCTATTTTGGCGCGAAGCACCCTTGAGCCGTCCTCAAACTCTCCGTTTTTCATTTTTTCAAAAAGTTCCAGGTTTTCTTCCGGTGTTCTGTCCCTATACGGACTGTTTTTACCAGGCTCGGTAAGAGTACCTCTATACTGTCTGATTTCATCCGGAGTAAGATCGCACACATATGCCTTGCCGTCTCTTATAAGCTTTACTGCGCATTCATACATTCTGTCAAAATAATTTGACGCATATAGGACTTCATCAAATTTTGCGCCCAGCCATTCCACATCCTTTCTGATTGATTCCGTAAACTCTGCATCTTCTTTTACGGGATTGGTATCATCAAAACGGAAGTGAAATTCTCCGCCGTATTCTTCCGAAAGACCATAGTTTAAAAGTATAGACTTTGCATGTCCTATATGCAGATAACCGTTTGGTTCGGGTGGAAAACGCGTAATGACTTTCTTGCAGCGTCCTTCCTCTATGTCCTTATCAATAATGTTTTCTATAAAGTTTCTTGACTCTTCCATTTTAGTTTTTCCTTTCTCTCCCCTCTCC
>CAJOOU010000020.1 GCA_905236735.1 uncultured Eubacterium sp.
AATCAGCGGTGTCGGATTCCTTGGTGTGGGCACGATAATTGTGACGGGGCACAACGAGGTAAAGGGACTTACGACGGCTGCCGGACTCTGGGCCTGCGCCGGCATAGGTATAGCCTGTGGAATGGGATTTTATCTCGGCGCTGTGGCAGCGACTGTCATTGTCCTTATAATATATAATTATCTGACGGGAATAGACAGGCATACCAAAGCCAACTCAAGGGCAATAGAGTGTTATATAGTATTTTCCGAAAAAGACGGTATAAAAAGGTTTCTTGAACAGATGGGAAAAGAAGGATTCAGAGTCAGCGATATTTCATTCCAGAAAAACATGGTGGACAGTGACCATCTGACTGTGACTTTGACGATATCATCGGAAAACAATTTCAATCACGACAATATGCTTAAATATCTGATGGGATTTGACTATATAGATTTTGCAGCAGAATCATAAAATAGGATAAAAAAGACCACTCCTCGGAGTGGTCTTTTGAAGTCTTAACTATGACTCTACGATAGCGCCTGTTGGGCATCCTGCTGCGCAAGCTCCGCAATCAATACAAGCTCCGCCGTCGATTTCGAACTGGCTGTCTCCCTGTGAGATAGCTCCTACAGGACATTCGCCTTCACATGCACCACACATAATGCAAGCATCTGTAATTTTCATTATAAGGACCTCCTTTTTAATAATGTGCCATAAATTCTTCATAGTTACTCTATCACAAAAGCTATGGCTTTACAAGAGAAAAATTAATTTTCCGGTTAGGAGAATCTATCCCAAATGCCAGTGTTTGCAAGGCTTTGGAGAGGTTTGGCGGCGGGCGGTGGCAGGTTTACGAGCAGACTAAAAAATGGTAAAATAAGAAACAGTCAGATAAAACCAAACGAAGGGGAAGACAATGTCATTCGTACATCTTCACACACATACGGAATACAGCCTGCTTGATGGCTCAAACAAAATAAAGGAATATGTGGCCCGGGTAAAACAGCTCGGGATGGACAGCTGCGCCATAACGGATCATGGAGTAATGTACGGTGTCATTGACTTTTACAAGGAGGCAAAGGCACAGGGGATTCGCCCTATTATCGGGTGCGAGGTGTATGTGGCTCCAACTTCGAGATTTGATAAGGAAAAAATTGAATCGGAGGACAGGTATTATCACCTCATCCTTCTTGCGGAAAACAACGAAGGATATCATAACCTGATGAAGCTTGTCTCGGCGGGATTTACCGAAGGGTATTATTACAAACCGAGGGTAGACAGACAGCTCCTTGAAAAATATCATGAGGGACTGATTTGTCTGAGCGCCTGCCTGGCAGGAGAGGTTCAAAGACTGATAGCTTTAAAGCAGTATGACAAGGCAAAAGAAGCAGCTCTTTGGCATGAGAAAACCTTTGGAAAAAACAATTATTTTCTGGAACTTCAGGACCATGGGATAACAACCCAGAAATTTGTGAACCAGCAGCTGATAAAGATGCATGAGGAGACCGGTATAGACCTTGTCGCGACAAATGACTGCCATTATACCTATGCATCGGATGCGGAGCCGCACGACATCCTGCTTTGCCTGCAGACCGGCAGAAAACTCAGCGATGAGAACAGACTGAAATACGAAGGCGGTCAGTACTATGTCAAATCGGAAGAGGAAATGAGAGCCCTTTTTCCGTATGTGCCGGAAGCCATAGACAAGACTCAGGAGATAGCAGACAGATGTGATGTCGAAATAGTGTTCCATGAGTCAAAGCTCCCCAAATACAAGACGCCGGAAGGATACACATCGGAAGAGTATCTGAGAAAGCTTTGCGAGGAAGGGTTTGCCGCACGATATCCGGATGCTGATGATGAGCTTAAAAAAAGGCTGGAGTATGAACTTACCACTATACAGCAGATGGGATATGTGGACTATTTCCTCATAGTATGGGATTTTATTAACTATTCGAGAAACCATGATATTATGGTTGGACCGGGAAGGGGAAGCGCTGCGGGAAGCGTGGTATCGTACAGTCTCGGCATTACCAATATAGACCCGGTAAAATACAATCTGATTTTTGAAAGATTCCTCAATCCGGAGAGAGTTTCCATGCCTGATATAGATGTGGACTTTTGCGTGGAGAGAAGAGGAGAAGTCATAGATTATGTCATGGAAAAATACGGCAAGGATCAGGTCGTGCAGATTGTGACCTTCGGTACTATGGCAGCAAGAGGAGTTATAAGGGATGTAGGAAGGGTAATGGACCTGCCGTACGCTTTCTGCTCATCCATTGCCAAGATGGTGCCCGCAGAGCTCGGAATTACCATCGACAAGGCTCTTACCATAAGTCCGGATTTGAAAAATGCCTATGAGAGCGATGAGACGGTAAGAAAGCTTATTGATATGTCCAAAAGGCTTGAAGGATTGCCGAGACACACATCAATGCATGCAGCCGGCGTCGTAATAAGTGAGAAGCCGATGAATGAGTATGTACCGCTCTCAAGAGCGCAGGACGGTACGATTACCACTCAGTTTACCATGACGACAATAGAAGAACTCGGACTTTTAAAGATGGACTTCCTTGGGCTAAGGAACCTTACCGTTATCCAGAATGCCCAGAAGCTCATAGAAAAAAGTCAGGGGATAAAACTCGATATCGACAACATAGATTTCGATGACAAGGCTATATTTGACGAGATATCCACAGGTAAATGCAGCGGAGTTTTCCAGCTTGAGTCCGCGGGTATGAGGAACTTTATGAAGGAACTTCGCCCGGGGTCTTTGGAGGATGTCATTGCCGGAATATCTCTGTACAGACCGGGTCCTATGGACTTTATACCGGCATATATAAGGGGCAAAAACGACAGGGCCAACATTCATTATGACTGCCCACAGCTCGAGCCCATCCTCAGGCCGACATACGGCTGCATAGTATATCAGGAGCAGGTTATGCAGATAGTGCGTGACCTGGCCGGATATACCTGGGGCAGAAGCGATCTGGTCAGAAGAGCCATGTCCAAAAAGAAGGGCTCTGTTATGGAAGAAGAGCGCAAAAACTTTGTATACGGAAATGAGGCCGAGGGCGTAAAGGGTGCTGTTGCAAACGGTATAGACGAAAAGACGGCAAACAAAATCTACGACGAGATGATAGATTTTGCAAAATATGCTTTCAATAAATCTCACGCGGCGGCATATGCGGTTGTGTCTTATGAGACTGCCTACCTTAAGCATTATTATCCGGTAGAATACATGGCAGCGCTTATGACATCTGTTATTGACAATACGACAAAGCTGTCGGAGTACATATACACAACGCTTGACCTTGGAATAAAGATACTTCCGCCGGACATAAACGAAGGAGAGTGGGGATTTTCAGTAGCGGATGGAGCCATAAGATACGGACTTTCCGCCATAAAAAGTGTGGGAAGAAGCGTTATCGAGGCGGTGGTAGCCGAGAGAAACGAAAGAGGCAGATACCGGTCACTCGAAGATTTCTGCAGCAGACTGACCTCAAAGGAGATAAACAAAAGAACGGTCGAAAGTTTTATAAAAGCCGGAGTGTTCGACTCTCTGGGAGGTCTAAGGCGCCAGTATATGTATATCTACGAGGATGTCATGGATGCTGTTAACTCAAAAAAGAAAAATACCATGGCAGGCCAGATGTCTCTCTTTGATATGATGGATGATGAGGAGAGGTCGGAGTACAAGCCCAAACTGCCGAATGTGGGTGAGTACGACAATGAGACTCTTCTTGCCTACGAGAAGGAAGTGCTCGGCATATATGTCAGCGGTCATCCTTTGGATGAGTACGAAGAAAAGTGGAAGAAAAACATTACCAATCTTACTACGGATTTCATGGCCGATGAGGAGACTGGACTTTACAGGGCGGAGGACGGCAGTCAGGCCGTAGTGGGAGGTCTTATTGAAAGTATTACGGTAAAGATTACCAAAAACGGCAAACAAATGGCCTTTGTCACCCTGGAAGACAGGATGGGAAGCGTGGAGGTTATAGTTTTTCCGGACAGATACGAAAAATACAGGGATTATCTTACTGAAGATGCCAAGGTGTTTATAAAAGGCAAGGTCCAGCTGGAGGACGATAAGGACGGAAAGCTTATCTGTGACAGGATATACGGATTTGATGAGACGGTAAAACAGGTATGGCTGCAGTTTGAAAACATGGATGAATACACAGCCAGAGAAGCCGAGATGAGTGGGATAATAAAATCCATTCACGGCAGCTCGGAGGTAATCATCTATCTGTCGGCAGAAAAACAGATTAAGAAACTGGGCTACCGCAATATGATTGATGCGGCAGATTCAAACATTGCTCTTTTAAAGGAAAAGTTCGGAGAGGGCAATGTAAAGGTAGTCGAGAAAGGATTGCAATAAAGATGCAGGCAATGGTATTCTGAGCGAAGTCAGGAAGCTTAAAGGAGGTATGAAATGTCAAACGAAGTAAACACAATCGGGGTATTAACAAGCGGAGGAGACGCTCCGGGTATGAATGCGGCCATAAGAGCCGTAGTAAGAAGTGCAGTATATAACGGATTGAGCGTCAAGGGCATACACAGGGGATATGCCGGTCTTATCAACAATGAGATTACCGATATGACGGCAAAGGATGTATCGGATATTATCCAAAAGGGAGGCACGGTCCTGCAGACAGCCAGATGCCCTGAAATGATGACCTCGGAAGGTCAGAATACGGCAGCGGAAAACTGCCGCAAAAACGGGATAGACGGTCTTGTTGTTATAGGAGGAGACGGTTCGTTCAGAGGTGCACAGGATTTATCCAGATACGATATCAATGTCGTAGGTATACCGGGTACTATAGACCTTGACATTACCTGTACTGATTATACCATAGGGTTTGATACTGCGGTAAACACCGCTATGCAGGCCATAGATAAAATAAGAGATACATCGACATCTCACGAAAGATGCAGTATTATTGAGGTGATGGGCAGAAATGCCGGCCACATAGCTTTATGGTGCGGACTTGCCAACGGAGCTGAGGATATTATGCTTCCGGAAAATTATGACTATGATGAAAGAAGGATAATAGACCATATTATAGCCAACAGAAAAAGAGGCAAAAAACACCATATAATCGTAAATGCCGAAGGTATAGGTCATTCCATGCTGATGGCGGAGCGCATTGAGGCGGCTACCGGGCTTGAGACCAGAGCCACCATTTTGGGCTATATGCAAAGGGGCGGCAGCCCGACATGTAAGGACAGGGTATATGCCACCACAATGGGGTGCTATGCCGTGGATCTGCTTTTGGAAGGCAAGACCAACAGGGTAGTGGCATATAAAGACGGAGAATTTAAGGATTATGATATAGATGAAGCACTGGCTATGGAAAAGAGTATATCCGAATACCAGTATTCTATCAGTAAACGCCTGGCAATATAGGGCGCATAATGAGGTATAAATGATTACTAGCGAAAACAATGCCAGATTAAAGCATATAACAAAACTCATTAAAAAATCAAAATCAAGATATGAAAGCGGGAGCTATGTAGTTGAAGGCATAAGAATGTTTCGCGAAATCCCGCAGCAGCTCATAATAGGCGTGTATGCGAGCGAAAGTTTTGCGGAGAAAAACAGGGATTTGCTTTCAGATGTCAGCTGTGAGATTGTGGCAGATAAGGTGTTTTCAAAACTCAGCGATACAGTGACTCCGCAGGGGATACTTTGCGAGGTAAGTATGCCTGAGTATACCATAGAGGATGTGGTATCAGGCGGCGGGCAGGAGCCCTTTGTCATACTTACGGATGCCCTGCAGGATCCGGGCAATCTCGGTACCATTATAAGGTGTGCGGAAGCTGCGGGCGCAAGCGGAATCATTATGAGCAAAGATACCGTGGATGTGTACAATCCCAAAACAGTCAGGTCAACCATGGGCTCCTTATTCAGGGTGCCGCATATATATAAGGATGATATAGCAGAGGTTGCGGCAGGACTTGCAGAAAAAGGCTTTACTGTGGCGGCGGCAGAGCTCGGCGGCTCAAAGATGTACGACGAGCCGGATTACAGAGGACCGGTGGCGATATTTATCGGCAATGAAGGAAACGGTCTTAAGCCGGAGTCGATCGCAGCGGCAAACGAAAAGATTATCATACCGATGTGCGGCAAGGTCGAATCCCTGAATGCGGCGGTAGCAGCGTCCATATGTATGTATGAGGTCCGGAGGCAGAGAAGACATGTTTAGGATATGGGCGAAGGAGTGGAAAAACAATCATCTTTTAAGGGATATTGTGATAGAAAACGGAGAGGACGATACAAGGACTCACAAGGTGTTTGCGGCAGTGGACAGGGTTTGTGAGGAGTTTGACCTGGGACACCCTATCTGGCTTGACAACAATATAAATGAGTTTAAAAGGCACGCAAAAGTGAGATTTTACGGTGACAGCTTTGTCGAAAAGACAGAATTTGATTATTTGGAACTTGAGGTAATTGAAGAGGACGACATTTACTGATATAATCATAAAAGTGGGAGTAAGGAGAGAAAATGGCAGGAAACGGTGAATTTGGTGAAGACCTTGAAAGCTGGGAGACAGTGACCTTCCTTTATAATGCTGCGGCAAAGGAAGTGGTGACAAAGCTTGAAATACTTAATGACGAGTTTAAGCATGTGCACAACTACAATCCCATAGAATACTTTAAGAGCAGGATAAAGAGCCCGGAAAGTATTGTTAAAAAGCTTAAAAGATACGGGTATGAGCCGACTATACAAAATATGATTACCTATGTAAATGACTTCGCGGGCATCAGACTTGTCTGCTCGTTTACTTCGGATATATACCGTCTGGCGGAGATGATAGGACGCCAGAATGATTTGACGGTCGTATCCATAAAGGATTATATCAAGAATCCTAAAGTGAGCGGATACAAGAGTTATCATATGATAGTAACTGTTCCGATTTTTATGTCGGACAGGGTGGTCGATACAAAGGTAGAGATACAAATCAGAACTATAGCAATGGATTTTTGGGCTTCGCTCGAGCACAAAATTTATTATAAATTCGAGGGCAATGCCCCGGAGCACATCAGCCGGGAGCTTCGTGAATGCGCAAGCATTGTATCGCAGCTGGATGAAAAGATGCTTTCGCTGAATGACGAAATCAGGCAGTATAAGCTTGAGGATTAAAGGATGAGAGGAAAAAGATATGGATATGATGCAAAATGACTATCTGATGAAACAGATAGACGAAATAAGAGACAGAGCCAAGAGCCTTCAGGCCAAACTTATTTCAAAGGAAGAAGAGCTTTCGGAGCTGGAGATTATGGCGTCCGAGAAGGAGACAGAGGTCAAACAGCTTGAAGGCAGACTTGATGTGCAGAGAAAACAGGCAGGAGAAGTGGTTTCAAAGGCCAAGGAAGAGATGACAGCTTATGCGGTTCAAGTGGAAGAGAGTGTAAACAGACTCCTTAAGGTCGTAGAAGAAACCGTAGAGACGATGAGGGCACAGTCGGAGTCAGGCAGCGAGGAACTTAAGAGTCAGCAGGAAGAATTAAATGCCCAGCTCTTAAGTCTCAAAGAAGACCTTTCGGACAAGACACACTCTGAATGTATAAAGGTATACCGCAATCTCCAAAGCAGCCTTGACGATTTGGAAAAGACGGTGACCGAAAAGGAGCCAAGCAAAGAGACCATCAGGAAAATAAAGTCCCCTGCAGCAATGTGGGCTCTCATATTCGGCATTTTGAATTTCATTATGCTCGGCGGGTACATTATGTATGACATTGGAGCGCTTGCAAAACTTTTGGGTATGTAGGAGTCAAAGTTGGATAATAAAGATAAAAACATTGTTTTAATAGGTATGCCCGGCGTAGGAAAAAGTACGGCGGGCGTAGTTTTGGCAAAGGTAGCAGGATATCAGTTTATAGACGCAGACCTTTTAATACAAAAATCCGAGGGAAGAAAGCTTTCCGAGATTATAGAAAAAGAGGGTATAGACGGGTTTCTTGAGATAGAAAACAAGGTCAATGCATCCATAAGGGCAAAGCGTTCTGTCATAGCAACAGGCGGAAGCGCGGTCTATGGCGAAAAGGCTATGAAACATCTGAAGAATATAGGTACGGTTGTGTATCTTCATACATCCTACCGTATTTTGTCAAACAGACTTAAGAATTTAAAGAGCAGAGGAGTAGTGCTGAGGGAAGGTCAGACACTGAGGTCACTTTACGATGAAAGAAAACCTCTGTATGAGAAATATGCCGACATCATTATTGAGCAGGACAAACTCGGTATAGAACAGACTGTGGCGGCTATCCTTGACAAGTTGGAGAATATGGCATAAAATAAGCACTTATGTGGTGAAAATATTTACATTCTTGTGCTTTTATGATAGAATCATACCATATATAGTGGTTGCTATATTTGGGAGAGATTTGAAAACAGAGGTGTTACATGGAACAATATGTGATAAGCGGTGGCATACCGCTTGTGGGGGAAGTAGAGATTGGAGGAGCTAAAAATGCAGCTCTGGCCATTATCGCAGCATCAATAATGACTGATGAAACTGTTGTTATTGACAATCTCCCGGATGTCAGAGACATCGGTGTACTTTTAAAGGCTATTGAGGAAATAGGTGCTCATGTAGAGCGCATAGACAGACATACAGTAAAAATAAACGGTTCACTTATTAACTCAGTAAGGGTTGATTATGAATTTATCAGTAAAATCAGAGCATCATACTATCTTTTAGGTGCTCTTTTAGGGAAATATAAAAAGGCAGAAGTTGCCTTCCCGGGTGGATGCGATATCGGAAGCAGACCGATAGATTTACATCTCAAGGGATTCAGGGCACTCGGCGCAGATGTGCAGATAGAGCACGGACTCATTCACGCACAGGCTGAGAGTCTTGCCGGCGGACATGTATATATGGATAAGGTGTCTGTCGGAGCTACTATAAATGTTCTTCTCGCGGCATCTATGTCAGAGGGTAAGACAATTATAGAAAATGCTGCAAAGGAGCCTCATGTGGTAGATGTGGCAAACTTCCTTAACAGTATGGGAGCCAACATTAAGGGCGCCGGTACAGATGTAATAAGAGTACAGGGCGTTGAAAAACTCCATAAAACAGAGTATTCGATTATACCCGATCAGATAGAGGCCGGAACATTTATGTTCGCGGCAGCAGCTACAAAGGGTGATGTTATGGTTAAAAATGTCATCCCCAAGCATCTCGAAGCTACCAGTGCGAAGCTGATAGAGATGGGATGTGAAGTAGAGGAATTTGATGATGCGGTCAGAGTCGTGGCATCAAAACCACTTCGTTCTACTCAGGTCATGACACTTGCTTATCCCGGATATCCTACGGATATGCAGCCGCAGATTACTACGGTGCTTGCTATTTCCGAAGGTACGAGTATAGTTACGGAAAGCATATTTGAGAATCGTTTCAGATATGTAGATGAACTCTCGAGAATGGGGGCAAGTATCAAGGTGGAAGGCAATACCGCCATAATAAACGGTGTGGAGAAATATACCGGAGCACGCGTTGCAGCACCTGACCTTAGAGCAGGGGCAGCTCTTGTAATAGCAGGTCTTGCCGCGGAAGGCATAACTGTGGTAGATGATATTTACTATGTTGAGAGAGGTTATGAGGATTTTGAGAAAAAACTCGCCGGACTCGGAGCGCATATAGAAAAGGTATCATCAGAAAAAGAGATAAAAAAGTTTACATTAAGGGTATCATAAATTAAGACCGGAGATTTTGCTCCGGTCTTTACAATTTATTTAATTCCGGTTATGTAGAGTTCCGGTGTCTGTGAGAGGTCTATGAAGGTGTCATCTTCAAGCTGTATTACTGGATTAGAATAATTATTACGGTTGAGCATTACTATGCTGCCGCATCTGCCGTCGTTTAATATGATGGTGTTTTTCTGATATGCCGTGGCTATGTTTTCAAGGAAGGTGAAAAGATACCTGCCGTTAAACTGTGCCATTCCGGTCTTTTCGAGTTCGTGCATTACATCAAAAGGGCAGAGGGATTTGCGATGACTTCTGCCGGAAGTCATGGCTATATATACATCACATATGGCTGTGACCTGTGCAAAGGGATGTATTTCTTCCTGTATCCTGTGAAACGGATAGCCGCTGCCGTCGTTTCTCTCATGGTGTTGCAGGATGGATTTCTTTACCCGGGGATCGATTTCGAGGTTTTTAACCATGTCAAATCCGGCCATAGTGTGTGAGCGGATGGTGTTAAATTCGTCATCGGTAAGTTCGCCCGGTTTGTTTAAGATAGCCGGGTCTATGGTAAGTTTGCCTATATCATGCAAAAGTCCGCATACAGCAAGGGTATTGCAGTCGGCATGGTCAAATCCGAGCCATTTGCCAAGGGCCTTGCATAAGAGGGCAGCATTAATGCCCTGGGCATAGATGGGGTCATTTAAATCTCTTATGATATTGAACCACTCAAATAGAGAAAAAGAGCCGTTCTCCATATTGAAGGCGCCGTCTATAACGGAAGAAAACTCTGAGTCGCTGACATTTTCGCCATCCTTTATTCTTGAAAAAATATTTCTTGTGGCTTTGAGAGATGCTGAGTAACCGGCGAGAAGTTTTTTGTAGCCTTTTCTCTGCCTGAAATCATTTGTTTCTCTTTCGGGCATTTTATGCAAGTGTGCTGTGGGGCTGCTTTTCAGCTGCTCCTTCATATCATTGTAGGTCTCCTGCTCAATATGAATTGCTTTGCCGGAATCAGACTTTGGCAGATATACATGATTGGTTGCCCGGTCAAATACAATTTCTGCAGACCCTGTGTCATCATCCAGCATGGCCGCCGGAGCATCCGGATATTCGTAGTCATCATTTATGATAATTTCCCCGATACGATAGAATTTAAGGCGGTTTATCGCCTGTTCGTCTATGGTACGGTCTTCGCCGATAATAATTTTACCGCTCTGTGATATAACATTGTATTTTACAACCATCCCGAATTTGAGATTGTTTATGGTTACGGTGCTCATACCTTTCCCCCGGTTTAAGTATCCTCGTTTGCCTGAAAGTTTATCTCAGCCTGATAAACCCCTTTCAAGCCTGTACAATTAAAGTATAAAAAAGCGTAGCGCGTAAGTCAAGAATAAGTTTACATAAAGGTAAAATTTCAATTTTGAGTAGTGATTTGGGAGGACATGAAAATTGCACATTGACTGCTTTATATAATATAATGGTTTATTATAGGACAAGCTATTCCAAAATACCGACTACGCAGTCTAAATTGTACAATGTAATAAAAGATCAAGCCACAAAATTGGGATATGATTATGACACAAATACCGGCTTGTCCGTTACTAAAAATGATAACTTTGTTACCAATATCACCACACCGTCATAGGAGGGATTAAATGAATTTTTTGACAGTTTATTTGCTTGTATCACTGTTTTGCGTCGTTTTTGCGATACTACTTGATCTTAGGAAAAAGTTTTTTCCTGCATTTACATTGTTAACACTTGGAGTGATACTGATTATCCCTGCTTTTTTACTTGCGAGGACATCAATG
>CAJOOU010000021.1 GCA_905236735.1 uncultured Eubacterium sp.
TAACAATCTGGCTGTTTCATATGGAGAGCTTACTGTCGCGGCCATGGGAGTTGCGCAGAAAATACTTTCCCTTGGCACATATATTTATCAGGGCATGGCTACCGGAGTGCAGCCTATAATGGGATATAACTTTGGGGCAAAGAATTATAAAAGAATGCTTGAGGTACTGAAAGCCGGAGTTATGGTGGTAAGCGGCATAGAGCTTTTTGTTATGGCGGTATATGCAGTATTTGCTCCGGCTTTAATAGGGATTTTTACGGATTCCGCAGAAGTAACTTCTGTGGGAGCACGGGTTCTTAGGACTCTTATGTTTATACTGCCTTTTGTAGGTGCGGTGTCTATGTGCAGAATGTCGTTTCAGGCCATGGGCAAGGCAGGATATGCTTTCAGCATTACCTTTGTAAGACAGCTTGTTTTGTATGTGCCGCTTCTTTTGGTTTTAAATTCATTTTTTGGTTTTGGAGGCATGATATGGGCACAGCCTCTGACGGAGGTAATAATGATGGTTTCCTCGATAATACTGTTAAGGCGGGTTATAGTTTCATATATGAACACTCAAGTCTCGCGAGCGAGTCTTGACTGAAGATGAAAGGGGAAGGTAGATGGGAAATGTTTTTGCAGAAGAATTCGGATGTACAAAAGCCGGAAAAAATGTGACGGCATTTATACTTGAAAATGATAGCGGTATGAAGGTGAGGATTCTTGATTATGGTGGAACAATACAAAGTATTGTTGTGCCGGATAAAGACAGTAAGCCCACAGATGTAGCATTAGGTTATGATGATATATTGTCCTATGAGACCGGTAACTGCTATTATGGTGCAATAGTTGGGCGATATGCAAACAGGATAGCAAATGGCCGGTTCTTTTATAATGGGCGTGAATATGATGTTGGGATAAATGAAGGGGGAAAGAACCATTTGCATGGCATCTTTTCACAGAGGATATTTGAATCCCGGATTGACAAAGATGAACTGGTGCTTAAATATCTGAGTCCGGATATGGAAGAGGGATATCCGGGAAATCTGAGTCTTACGGTTAGATATAGCCTGAGTAATGACAATGAACTTGCTATTTTATACACGGCATTTTCTGATAAAGACACTGTGGTAAATCTTACCAATCATTCTTATTTTAATTTAAACGGGCAGGACGGCTCAACAATACTGGAGCATAAGATGATGTTAAACAGCCGTGAGTTTACCGAAATTGATGAGTCAATGATTCCGACCGGAAAAATAACTTCAGTAGCAAATACACCGTTTGACTTTAGCAGAGAAACTACAGTGGGATCTCGCATTAATGAAGCTCATAGACAGCTGAGAATTGCCGGAGGGTACGATCATAATATGATACTAAGCGGCAAAGCAGGAGAACTTAAACTTATAGGTAATGTAACAGGAGACAAAACGGGCATATCCATGACTGCGTATACAACAGAGCCGGCAGTTCAGTTTTACAGTGGTAATTTTATGGACGGTGATACTACAACATATGGAAAAGGCAAAATAAGGTATCCTAAATGTGGAGGATTTTGCTTTGAGGCGCAGCATTATCCGGATTCGGTCAACCATCCGGAATTTCCGGATACTTTGCTTGAGGCAGGTGAGGAATACAGACAGATGACATTATATAAATTTAAAAGCAGGGAGGAAAAATAATGTCAGAAATAAAAGAATTTTATCATGAGGTGATTTTTTTTGCAAGAAAGATGTATACTTAAAGTTATGAGAAAGATAGTATTTTTATTAATTACAATGGTTTTCTTGTCTGTGTTTCTTTACGGGTGTAAGGAAAAAGAGGAGACTGCGGATGTGAGTCAGGAAGAACTGCAGGAAAGTGCAGATGCCGAAACAGGAGAAGATCCTTTTGCTCTTAAAGAGGAGGAAGAGAGTATATCCGTTATTTTTACGGGAGATGTATATCCGGATGAAGACATAAGGGCTAAATATGACGCAGGCGGAATAGATGCGATAGTGTCTGAAAGCATTCAAAACATTATGACAAATGCTGATATTACCATGATAAATGAGGAATTTCCGTTTGGCACGACAGGTACACCCGCA
>CAJOOU010000022.1 GCA_905236735.1 uncultured Eubacterium sp.
ATTTTTGCCGCCCGCTTTGTTCTTTAAATGATTTTGGAGGAATCGAAATGACGAAAGAGACACCGGTTATTTCCATGAAAAACATTACCAAGACTTTTGGAAAGGTAGTGGCGAACGAGGATGTAAACCTTGATGTTTATGCAGGAGAAATACTTTCACTTTTGGGAGAAAACGGCAGCGGCAAGACAACACTCATGAATATGCTTTCCGGTATATATTTCCCGGACAAGGGACAGATATTTATTAACGGGAAAGAAGTGTCGATAGAATCTCCCAAGGATGCGTTGGACCTGCATATAGGCATGGTTCATCAGCACTTCAAGCTGATAGATGTACTTACGGCAGCAGAAAATATTGTTCTCGGACTTAAGGGCAAACTTAATCTGAAAGAGGCTACAGCCCAGATTAACGGGATTTGCGAAAAGTACGGATTTGATATTGACCCCGGGAAAAAGATTTACGATATGTCGGTATCGGAAAAACAGACGGTTGAGATAGTAAAAGTGCTTTACAGAGGTGCAGATATCCTTATTCTGGACGAACCTACGGCTGTACTTACGCCGCAGGAGACAGAAAAACTGTTCAATGTCGTTCGCAACATGAAAAAAGACGGTAAATCCATCATCATTATTACTCACAAGATGCACGAAGTGGAGGAGATTTCCGACAGAGTGGCGGTACTTAGAAAAGGACGCTTTATCGGGGATATGATTACAACCGAAACAAATGCGGAAGAAATGACAAATATGATGGTGGGACGCAAAGTGTCTCTTAATATAAACAGACCTGACCCGGTAAATCCCAAAGACAGAATCAGGGTAGAGAATCTTTCGGTAAAAGGAGAAGGTAGTGTCCTTAAATTAAAGGATGTAAGCTTTACTGCAAGAAGCGGTGAGATTCTAGGTATTGCGGGAATATCGGGCTGTGGACAGAAAGAACTCCTTGAAGCAATAGCAGGTCTGCAGAAAATCGAGAGCGGAAAAGTTACCTACATAGATGATGACGGAAAAGAAGAAAGTCTCATAGGTAAACGTCCTCAGGACATTACGGATATGGGAGTATCACTTTCGTTTGTGCCCGAAGACAGACTTGGTATGGGACTGGTGGGAAGCATGGATCTGCCGGCTAATATGATGCTTCGTTCGTTTAGAAAAGGAAATGCATTTTTTCCGGATATGAAAGGTCCGGAGGAGCTGGCTGAGCAGGTTGTTAAAGAACTTGAAGTGGCCACCCCGGATATCCATACCCCTGTAAGGAGACTTTCGGGCGGAAATGTTCAAAAGGTGCTTGTGGGAAGAGAGATTGCTCTCGCCCCCAAGGTGCTTATGACAGCCTATGCGGTAAGAGGTCTCGATATAAATGCATCATATACTATCTACGATCTGATAAACAGGCAGAAGAAAAAAGGAGTAGCGGTAATCTTTGTAGGAGAGGATCTGGATGTGCTCCTAGAACTTTCGGACAGAATCCTTGTGCTGTGCGGCGGAGAGGTCAGTGGTATTATAGATGGAAGAGGCGCGGATAAAAACACGGTTGGCCGTATGATGACAGAACTTCATGCGGGGAAGGAGGCATAAGATGAAATTTCATATTGCGAAAAGGGACTCCCTTCCATGGCAGAAGGCATGGCTTATAAGAGGAGCGGCAATTTTGCTTTCACTGGTTGTCTGCGCAATTATAACCATGATATTTACGGGAGATAATCCGGTAGAGGTATATGCCGGGATTTTTGAAGGAGCCTTCGGTTCTGCAAGAAAATCATGGATAACCTTGCAGAATATGTCCATTCTCCTTATCATTTCTCTTGCACTTACACCGGCGTTTAAGATGACTTTCTGGAATATCGGCGGAGAAGGGCAGGTGCTTATGGGTGCTTTGGGTGCGGCGGCCTGCATGATTTATATAGGTGATAAGGTGCCGGCGGCAGTCCTTATAATAATAATGCTTGTCAGCAGTATTTTTCTCGGAGGATTATGGGGATTTATACCGGCCCTCTTTAAATCGCTCTGGGGCACAAATGAGACACTTGCAACCCTTATGATGAATTATATAGCCACGCAGATAGTTGCGTATTTCGTAATAGTATGGGAAGTGCCAAAAGGCTCGGGAAATGTCGGCATCATAAACCAGAGTTCCATGGCCGGATGGCTGCCGCAGGTAGGAAACAAATATCTCCTTACTATAATAGTGGCTCTCCTTGTTACCGTTTTTATGCATATATATTTAAAGAGGACAAGACATGGATATGAGATTGCGGTCGTGGGAGAAAGCGTTCAGACTGCGAGATATGTCGGCATAGATGTTAAGAAGGTTGTTATAAGGACGATGTGTCTTTCCGGAGGTCTTTGCGGCCTTGCCGGCTTCATGCTGGTGGGAGGTATTAACCATACCATATCTACAGGTGCCGTGGGCGGACAGGGATTTACGGCGGTAATGGTATCGTGGCTTGCAAAGTTCAGTCCTGTATTTATGATTTTGACCAGCCTTTTAATTATATTCTTTGACAGAGGTGCAAGTGAGATATCAACCAGCCTCGGACTCAACGAATCATACAGTGATATTATTACGGGTATTATACTGTTCTTTATCATAGGCAGTGAATTCTTTATCAGATATAAGATAAGCAGAAAAAGCGGAAAGGAGGAAGCATAATGTTTAGTTTTCTTATAGCATTTATTCCGCGTGCCATTCAGCAGGCAATTCCACTTCTTTTGGGAAGTACCGGAGAAACTCTTACGGAAAAATCCGGAAATCTTAACCTCGGTATTCCGGGAATTATGTATGTAGGAGCAATAAGCGGAGTAATCGGATCGTTTTATTATGAGAATTCAGGAGCG
>CAJOOU010000023.1 GCA_905236735.1 uncultured Eubacterium sp.
AGCGCTCCGCTATGGATGCGCACTCGCGCGATAGGAATATGTTGCCTTCAGCAACCGCGCTCGGCGCGAGCATGTTGCAAGCAACATACTTTCTTGTTGTAAATTTCGGAGTTTGGGAGTAGTATTATATTGGATTGAAATATGTTGAGAATAGGAGCATAGACGGTTATGGGAAAGTTAAAAATAAAACCGGCTGAATGGGTGAATATCGTACTTGTGTGTACGATGCTCATCTTTTTGGCAATTATGGGATACCGTTATACTGCAGATTCTTTACACGAGACAGATCAGACTTTGCAACTGGATTTTAGCGGAGTGTATACGGATTTAGGAGAAGAGAACGGGCTTAGCATAGATGCGTCGGAAACGGTAGATGCTGCCAAGGTAAATGCAGTCACCTTAAAAGGTCATTTTGATAATGATATAAAAGACGGTGAGGAACTCATTATCTATATGTACCGCATCAATGTTGAAATATACAAAAATGATGAGGTTATTTATTCAAGTGGGGATGCAGACACTGCCAGAAACACGATAATGTGGGATGTATTTGAGCCGGGGGAAATTCTTTCAACCGATGAAATTACAATAAATATGTCTTCTTCCGGAAAAGGAGCCTACAGCATGGCGTACAGGGATTTTCTGGATAATATATATTGCGGCAGCGCTTATAACCTGGCGCTTACCAAAGTCAAAGATAATATATTACAGATAGTAATTGCCTTTTTGGTTTTTTTGGTGGGTTTTTCAATGATTATAACGGAATTTGCCCTATCCATAATGAGCATAACCGTGCCCAAAGAGTCGATTACAAGCGGACTTTTACTTATAGCAGGCGGCATAGGAATATTTATAGATTATGATTATATAAACTTTATATCCGGCAATCCCTATGTTGTAGATTTGATTGATTATATAACAATTTCCTGCATATTTTTCCTGATGGTTATGCATCTTGCGTCATATATCAGGCAGGAAAAATACAAGTGGCTCGGAGAGGCTATTACCTGCGCGGCCGCTATAATTATTATTATCTCATATATTATGCAGATGATGGGAGTGTCCGAAAAGAACACCAGCATTGGCAATGTCTTCCCTATACTGATACTTATAGTGGCGGCAGAAATAGGACTTTTAATCGTTGATATCAAAACGGGAAAAAAGAGAAGACGGGTCATTACCATTACCGCATCCATTCTTCTGGCGGCATTTATAATGCTTGAGATGGTTTACTATTGGTTTTCGAGCAGATTTATTATGTATTTCTTTACAGCAGGATTTGTATGGTTTGCAATACTTGAGTTTTTCTATACCATCAGAGAGACCAAAAGAGGTATGCAGAAAGCAAAGGCTGCAGGCAGACTTGAACTTGAACTGGAACAGAATAAGACGGCAATGCTGTTGTCGCAGATACAGCCTCATTTTATGAACAATGCCATAGCTTCGGTGCAGATTTTGTGCAAGGAAGACTCTGATAAAGCATATGAAGCACTTGGGCATTTTGCCAAGTTTTTACGAGGTAACATGAACTCTATAACATCATCGGAGCTTGTATCATATTTAAGTGAGCTTGAGTATGTCAAGAACTTTGTATACCTGCAAAAACTCAGGTATGAAGAAGAACTGCAGGTGGTGTATGATACGCAGTATGATGATTTTTACCTGCCTGCATTGTCAGTGCAGCCGCTTGTGGAAAACGCTATCAGATACGGAGTATCTCAAAAAGAAGGCGTAGGCACAGTGACAATCCGCTCATGGAGGGAGACCAGCGGTGTGTATGTGTCGGTAGAAGATGATGGAGCGGGCTTTGATGAGGAGCAGCTCAAAAATGACGATGCATATACTCACAGATTTCATGTCGGCATAGCAAATGTTAAAAAGAGGCTGGCCGCTAAATGCAACGGAACGCTTACCGTGGAAAGCAGGCCGGGAGAGGGTACGAGGGCAACAATATTTTTGCCGGATGAATTAATATAGGCTTAGGGGAGTTTTATGAAAAGATTACTTTGTTTTTTACT
>CAJOOU010000024.1 GCA_905236735.1 uncultured Eubacterium sp.
AGCTTATTAAGCAAAAGGATGATATTGAAAAATATCTTTCAGATTTTTTTGGAGACATAGAAGTAAATATAGCATATGAAACTTACTAAATTATACAGTAAGCATTAAAAGAGGCTACCCGGGCAGCCTCTTTTTGTCGGGGCGATGCTCGCATTCCTTGAGGCAATGTGATAGAATAATGTACATAGATTTTAATGCAGCCTGTGATAATGCAACGGGTGACTTGGGTTTAGGGAGAAGGATAATGAGCAACGCAGATAAGTATTTTGAAGGATTTGAAAAGGTAGAGCGTTATGATGCCGGAACGGGAAAAAGAAAAAAAGAATTTATCTATACCGGCAATTATTACAGGCTTGATTTAAATGACAGTGAAAGAAAGGTACTTAAGATGAGAGTGGGGATGGCGGCAGCAGCCTATATTCTCATATATCTATTTGCGGCCTTTTTAAATACCGGGGCAAGTAAAACATTTTATGTAGGGATGATGTGCCTTTTAATGCTGATACCGGGCATGTTTTTAATAGGCGCTGTTTATGAGATGCTCACGGCGGGCGAGTATATGATAGCGCGTAAATTTAAAGGGGGAATAAAAAGGCTGCGCACTGTTTCGGTAGTACTTCTCGTGCTATCAGCATGGCAGATAATAGGAGAACTTATTTACATTTTTCTCCATATAAAAACAGCGGAAAATATGACTCTTGAGGTGGAATATCTAATGCTTGCGGCAGCAGAAACATTTCTTATGGCCGTTGTGTATATGCTTTCGGGGAAGCCCGCGGTAGACGAAATTCCCAATGAGTTTGTAGATGAAAAGACAGGCACATTAAAGACAGCGGAAAATGTAAAAGAGGTGCTTACAAAAGAGCCTGAAATTAGCGGTGAGTATTCAGAGGCATTAGAGGTAGCAAAAGAAGCGGCGCTTGAAGCCGGTAAACTCATACTTGAGGTATATGAATCAGAAGATTTTGAAGTCGAGACAAAAGAGGATGATTCGCCTCTTACAAAAGCAGACAGACTTGCAAATGACAAGATAGTGGAAATGCTCAGGGGAAAATTCCCGAATTATGCAATTCTTTCCGAGGAAGAAGAAGACAATAAAGACAGGCTTTCAAATCCGTATTGCTTTGTGGTAGATCCGCTTGACGGAACAAAGGAATTTATAAAGAGGAACGGAGAATTTACAGTAAATATTGCTCTTGCAAAAGATCATAAAAGTGTAATGGGAGTCATATATATTCCGGTAACGGATGAACTCTTCTTTGCAGCAGAAGGAGCGGGAGCATTTTACAGAGATAAAGACGGCAAAACCAGGAAAATAAAGGTATCTTCAAGACTTTATTCATACAGGGACAGAAAGAATTTCAGGGCAGTTTCAAGCCGTTCTCATGAGTCAGATGAAATGAAAGCACTCTTTGATAAGTACCACATTGATAATGTGGTAAGAATAGGAAGCTCAATCAAGGGCTGCCTGGTGGCGAGAGGAGATGCCGAGGTATATTACCGCTATGGCCTTACCAAAGAATGGGATACTGCGGCTATGCAGTGTATAGTTGAACAGGCCGGCGGAGTTTTCCGCCAGATGGACGATACGGAAATGCGGTATAACAGGGAGAATACCTTAAACGAGCTTGGTTTTTATGTGCTCAATAAAAAGGAGAACAGATTGATATAGGGAGAGAGAAAGTGTTTAAATATTTTAAGAGGGCAGCATTTGCATTGCTGCTTTGTGTTGTTTGTGTTTTTACGGTTTCATTTGAAGCTGAGGCTGCAGATAAATTGTCCAAAAACACCGGAATAAAATATGATATAAGCGCAAGTGGCGAGTATTCAAATTGGGACGGTGTATCAACGGTAGCCCAGTTTAAGGATGAAAAGGGCAGATTTTGTTTTGCCTATAAAAAAGGGAAAAAGGTAATAGTTGTAAAAACTTCCGGAGGCAAGGTAAAAGAAAAGGTAAGTCTTGCATTTAAAGGAAGTATTTTCGGTAGTTGCATCTGCGATTCGGAAGGAAATTATTATGTCGTATCGGGAAAGAAAAATTCCACATCCGATACATCGATAAATACTATTTTTATTTCAAAGTATGATTCGTCAGGAAATTACATATCAAAAATCGGTGACAATGGCTCCTCATCTTTGGAGTATTACTATGATGAAAGCTTTTATACCATGATTCCGTTTTCCGGAGGCGGAATAGATGTAGCGATAAATCAAAACATTCTTGCGGTAAATTACGCAAGAGAAATGTATTCCGGACACCAAAGCAATTCCGTTTTTGCGATAAATACAGATACCATGACAGAAATTAATTATGCCGGCATATATTCGTCACATTCATTTGGACAAAGGGCGGTATCATTTGGAGATGGATTTTTGTTTATGAGTGAGGGGGATTGTTATAACAGGGCTTTTACTCTCACA
>CAJOOU010000025.1 GCA_905236735.1 uncultured Eubacterium sp.
ATTATGGTATCGTGCGGCGGAGGAGCAGTGCTTAAAGACGAGAATATCGAAATAATGAAAAAAAGCGGAAAAGTGGTGTATCTCAAGGCTTCGGCAGATACCATATTCGAACATGTCAGATATTCTCATAACAGACCTCTTCTTGAAGGCAATATGAATGCCTATTATATTGAAAAACTTCTGACAAAGAGGCTGCCGTTTTATGAAAAAGCGGCTGATGCTGTTATTGATACCGACGGTAAAAACATTAAAGAAATAACACAGCAGCTGAGGGATATTTATTCAATATAATCTTTGCTTTTTTCGGGGTGCTATGATAGAATAAATATTGCGTTATTTACTGTCAGCATTCGTAGTTTAATGGATAAAACATCGGATTCCGGTTCCGAAGCTGCGGGTTCGATTCCTGTCGAATGCATTTGTCCGTATCATACGGATACTAAATAATACGGAGGACGGCATAATGTCAGAAAACGACAACAATAAATCAGACTTAAATTCGCTGATAAACAGCATTAAAACAATAGATTTTAAAGATATAACACATGAGATTGCTTCACTTAAGGACCTGCCGGAGCTCGGACCGAAGGAGTATTTTAAAGAACATAAGATAATAACGGCTTTTCTTGCTCTCATTTTATGCTGCGTAATTCTCGGAATCTGCGCGATAGGATATGCAAAAGGATTCGGAAGCGCATCGGGAGATGCAGCCGGCTCGGGAGATGCTTCGGGCGACTATGTATATGAGGAGTTTGAGGTAGATGCCTATGAGGAAATAAATACGCTTATGACCTCGTATTATACAGCATATGCCGACGGAGATATGGATACTTTAACCCGGCTTGCAAGCCCGCTTTCCGACTTTGAACAAAGCTATATCCAGGTAATGAGTGAATATGTTGAAAGCTATAACGATATTACGGTTTATACAAAGAGCGGACTGGATGAGGATTCTTATATAGTATCTGTTTCCATGATGATGAAATTTGTGGATGTGGAAACAGAGGCTCCGGGTATAGAGACTTTCTATATTCAAAAGAATGAGGACGGAGAGTGGTATATCAATAATCTTTACAGCTGGTTTAATTATTCGAGCGGAACACTTGAGGCTGATGAGGCCATAGTTAACAGGATTTCCGCATATGAATCCGAGACAAATGTTGTGGAACTTTTCAGTCAGATAGAGACATCATACAATGTCGCTCTTGAAAATGACGAAGCCCTTGCAACCATGGTGCAGGTAACCGTCCCGGAGGCAATATCAAAATGGGCAGCCGAATATACTCAGGAGGATACTCAGACAGCCGGGGAGGAGACTGCATCCGACGAAGAAGCATCGTCCGAAGAAGAAGAGACTGAGCAGGCTGATGCTGACGAAACAGAGAGTGATGATGAAAGTGAAACAACCACGGCACAGTATATAGATGAGGGTACGGAAATATATCTTCAGGAAAGCCTTGTTGTCAGAAAATCAATGAGCTCCGAAGCTGACAGAGTCGGCACTGCATTCCCGGGCGAGACTCTGAAGGTTATTCAGAGTTACGAAGAAGGATGGACAAAGGTTAAGTGGGGCGATGAGACAGGTTATGTCAGAACAGACCTTCTATTGGAACAATAACATAATGCCCGGACCTACCGGTCCGGGCTTTTCATTTAGGATAGGGATATGGATGAAGCAGTAAGAATAAACAAATACTTAAGCGAAGCCGGATACTGCTCAAGGAGGCAGGCAGATAAGCTGCTTGAAGAAGGCAGGATCACCATAGACGGAAAAATCGCCGATATGGGTCAAAAGGTGATGCCGGGACAGGTAGTATGTGCAGACGGCAGAAAGCTTACCAAAGAAGAGGAAAAAATTCTCATCGCTTTTAATAAGCCGAGAGGAATAGTATGTACAAGCGGTAAGTATAAGGATAATATTATTGATTATGTAAACTATCCCAAGAGAATATATCCGGTTGGCAGACTGGATAAGGACTCAAGCGGACTTATATTTCTGACCAATCAGGGAGAACTGGTTAACAAGATTCTCAAAGCGTCAAATTACCATGAAAAAGAATATATAGTTACCGTCAATAAAGACCTTACAAAGGAGTTTTTGGACGGAATGAGGCAGGGTGTACCGATTCTTGATACGGTAACGAGGAAATGCACGGTCAAAGCTTTATCAAAGAGAACATTCTCGATTATACTGACACAGGGACTTAACAGGCAGATAAGGCGTATGTGTGAGTATTTCGATTACAGGGTGAGAGAACTTAAAAGAGTCAGGATTATGAATGTCAGGCTCGGAGATCTCGAGGAAGGAAAATACCGCGAGCTGACCGAAAAGGAGATGAGTGAGCTTCAAAGGGGGCTGAAAGGCTGATATGGATAAGAAAAAAAGAATAGAGGAACTTGTTAATACATTAAATGAAGCCTCCAGAGCTTATTATGGCGACAAAGATGAAATAATGAGTAACTTTGAGTGGGACAGAGGCTTTGATGAACTGACCGCCCTTGAAGAGGAGACGGGATATATACTAAAGGATTCTCCGACGCAAAATACCGGGGCGGAAGAGGTTATCCCGGGAGCAACAAGAGAAAAACATGAATATCCGGCTCTTTCGCTTGCCAAAAGCAAGGATGTAAATGTACTGAAAAAATGGGCCGGTGAGCGCGATATATGGCTTTCATGGAAGCTGGACGGACTGACTCTTGTAGCCACATATGACGAAGGAAGGCTTTCAAAACTTATGACAAGGGGAAAAGGAGAATACGGAAACAATATTACCTACCTTGCTCCTTATATAAGAGGTCTGCCTCAAAGTGTCAGCGAGAAGGGGCATCTGGTTGTAAGGGGAGAGGCTGTAATATCGTACAGCGATTTTGAAGATATCAACAATCTTTTGGGTGAAGATGAGCAGTATGCCAACCCGAGAAACCTTGTGTCCGGCACAATGTCTTTGGATGTTTCAAGGGCAGGTGAGGTAAAGGAAAGATGCGTTGGATTTAATGCATTTACCCTTGTCCATCTCGACAGGGAGATGGTCTCGTGGGGAGAGAGGATGACCTTTTTGGAGTCTCTTGGATTTACCTGCGTGGAAAGGGAACTTACCAGGGCGGAAAATCTCGAAGAGGTTATCCAAAGGTGGACACAGAAGGTAAAATCGGGACAGATGGATATACCTGTTGACGGTCTTGTCATTACCTATGATGATACCGTATATGCCGCATCGGGAACGGTAACCGGCCATCACGCCACAAACGCCGGTATGGCATTTAAGTGGAAGGATACCGAGGCTGAGACTGTGCTTGACCATATTGAGTGGAGCTGCGCGGCAGGGTCGATTTCTCCCGTTGCGGTTTTCGAGCCGGTAAGACTTGAAGGCACAGAGGTAAAAAGAGCCTCGCTTTGCAATATTACCGAGATGAAAAGGCTCGGAATTGGAGCAGACAAAAAAACCCGTCTAAAAGTCATAAAGGCAAACATGATTATCCCTAAGGTAGTGGAGGCAGACGGAGCCGGTACGGAATTTGAGGTGCCGGACAAATGTCCTGTATGCGGAGCACCTACTGAAATCCGTATCGGCAGGGCTATAGGTACGGAAACGCTTCACTGCGTAAATGAAGACTGTATTGCCAAACATATTAAAAAATTTACAAGGTTTGTAAGCAAACAGGGAATGGATATAGACGGTCTTTCGGTAAAGACGATAATCAGATTTATAAACGAAGGCTTTATAGAGGATTTTGCCGATATTTTCGATATTGCCAAATACAAAAGCGAGATAGAAAATCTTGAAGGCTTTGGAGCAAAATCGTACAGTAATATAGCCTCTTCCGTTGAAAGGAGCAGGAAGGTAAGTCCGGTTAATTTTATTTTTGCCCTGTCCATACCGCTTATCGGAGCAGATGCGGCGAAAAAAATCATCGCTGCCTGTGGCAGTGAAGGGTTTATGGAAAGACTGGAAAACGGAACAGGATTTGAAGATGTAAGTGGCATAGGACCGGAAAAATCCGCATCCGTGCTGGAGTGGTATGCATCAGAAAAAAACAGAGTCCTTTTTAAAAAGCTTACAAAGAAGGTTCAGGTCGAAAAAACAGAACCCGAAGGGCTAAAAGAAGGAAGCTGCCTTGGCATTACTTTTGTCATCACGGGTGATGTGAATGTTTTTAAAAACAGGGATGAGTTTAAGACATATGTCGAAAGTCAGGGAGGCAAGGTTACCGGAAGCGTTTCTAAGAAAACCGATTACCTTGTAAATAACGATATTACTTCATCGTCTTCAAAAAACAACAAAGCAAAAGAACTTGGAATTGAGATAATTACAGAAGAAACATTTGTTGAAAGGTTTGGAAAATAATGCCGATTAAAATACAGAGCGATTTGCCCGCAAGGGAAATACTGGAAAAAGAAAATATTTTTATTATGGATGAATACAGGGCGCTGCATCAGGATGTGCGTCCGATTCAGATTGGTATACTTAATCTTATGCCGGTTAAAGAGGATACGGAGCTTCAGCTTCTGCGGGCTCTTTCCAATACACCGCTGCAGATAGATGTAACCTTTCTTACGCTTACAAGTCATCAGTCCAAAAACACATCCCTGGCGCATCTTAACAAATTTTACAATACCGTGCCTGAGATAATAGATTCGGGGATAAAACTTGATGGCCTGATAGTGACCGGAGCTCCGCTTGAACAGATGGATTATGACAGGGTGGATTTTTGGGATGAGCTTGAGAGAATATTTGACTGGGCCGACCATCATGTTACATCGGTACTCTGCGTATGCTGGGGAGCGCTTGCCGGACTTTATCATTACTACGGAGTTCCGAAGTATCCGCTCGAAAAGAAACTTTCGGGTATATACCGCCATAGGGTACTGGCAAGGAAAAAGGAGCTTGTCAGAGGGTTTGATGATGTATTTTATGCGCCTCATTCAAGGTTTTCCGAGGTCAGACGGGAGGATATAGAAAAAATTCCTTCGCTACAAATACTTGCAGAATCGGATGAAGCAGGAGTATACTTGGTGATAGATGAGGAAAAAAGCAACATTTTCCTTATGGGGCACCCGGAGTATGACAGGATGACCCTGGACGGTGAGTACAAGAGGGATACTGAAAAAGGTCTTAGTCCTGAGGTCCCGAAGAATTATTACGAGGACAACAATCCCGAGATTCGTCCGGACCTTACATGGAGGGCCAACGGTACTTTGCTTTATACAAACTGGCTTAATTACTATGTATA